>RFUP01000108.1 GCA_009922885.1 Paracoccaceae bacterium | reverse complement strand
GCCCTCGCGGTAGCCGACACCGCCCTCGTCCCCGACCCATCAACAGACCGCCTCGCCGTTCTCGCTGTCGGCGGCTACGGGCGCGGCGAAATGGCCCCCCAATCCGACGTCGACCTCCTCTTCCTCTCCGACCCGAAAAACAGCCCGCGTTCTGACAAGGTCGTCGAGATGATGCTCTACATCCTCTGGGATCTCCGCCTCAAAGTCGGCCACGCCACCCGCACCATCAAGGATTGCCTCAAACTCGGTGCCGAGGATTTCACCATCCGCACCGCACTCCTCGAACAGCGCTTCCTCACGGGCGACACCGCTCTCGCCACCGATCTCGACACCCGCCTCAAACGCGAACTCTTCAAAAACACCGCCCGCGAATTCATCGAAGCGAAACTCGCGGAACGCGACCTGCGCCACGAAAAGCAGGGCCAGCGCTACATGGTCGAGCCGAACGTCAAGGAAGGCAAAGGCGGGTTGCGCGACCTCCAGTCCCTCTTCTGGATCGCCAAATACCTGCACAGCGTCCAGAACGCCGCCGAGCTTGTCACCCTTGGCGTTTTCCGCGCTGAAGAATTCGATACCTTCATCCGCGCCGAAGACTTCCTCTGGACAGTCCGCTGCCACCTCCATGTCCTCGCAGGCCGCCCGACCGAGCAGCTCACCTTCGACATGCAGGTCCAGGTCGCCGAGCGCATGGGCTACAAAGACAAAGGCGGTCGCCGCGCCGTCGAACATTTCATGCAGGATTTCTTCCGCCACGCCACGGGCGTGGGCGATCTCACACGCATCTTCCTCACCAAGCTGGAAGCGATGCATGTGAAGTCCGAGCCGCTTCTCGAACGCATCTTCCGCCGCACCCCCAAAGTGAAAGCGGGCTACACCGTGATCCATAACCGGATCATGCCGAAAGACGAAAAGGCCTTCCTCTCCGATCCGCTGAACCTCCTCAGGCTCTACGAAGAAGCGCTCCGCACTGGCCTCCTCATTCACCCCGATGCGATGCGCCTTGTGCAAGCGAACCTGCATCTCATCACCGATGACGTCCGCACCGATCCCGAAGCCCAGCGCATCTTCTTCGATACGCTCCTCAAACACGGTAACCCCGAACGCGCGCTCCGCCGCATGAACGAATTGGGCGTGCTTTCGGCCTTCATCCCCGAATTCGCGCCCATCGTCGCCATGATGCAGTTCAACATGTATCACAGCTACACAGTGGACGAGCATATCATCCAGACCATCCGCGTCCTCAGCCAGATCGAGCACGAGGAACTCACCGAAGAGCTTCCCGTCGCATCGGGCATCCTCGCCGAAGGCGTGAACCGGAAAGTCCTCTACACCGCCCTCCTCCTCCACGACATCGGCAAAGGCCGCGATGAGGATCACTCGGTTCTGGGGGCACAGATTTGCCGCAAGGTGGCACCGCGCCTTGGCCTTACAAAAGCCGATGCCGAAACCGTGGAATGGCTGGTGCGCTACCACCTCCTGATGTCCGACATGGCGCAAAAACGCGACCTTTCAGACCCGCGCACGCTCCGCGATTTCGCCAAGGCCGTGAAAACCAAGAAGCGGCTCGATCTGCTGACCGTCCTCACCGTCTGCGATATCCGCGGCGTCGGCCCCACCACGTGGAACAACTGGAAAGCCATGCTGATCCGGCAACTCCACAAGGAAACCGCCAACGCGCTCGAACACGGGCTGGAAGAAATCAACCGCGAGAACCGCGGCGCAGAAGCCCGCAAACGCCTGCGCGACGCGCTCGATGGCTGGGATCCCGCCGATCTTCGCGTCGAAACCGGGCGGCACTACCCGCCCTATTGGCAGGGCCTCGACACGGCAACGCATGTCGTCTTCGCCAATCTCCTGCGCAATCTCGGCACCGATGAAATCCGCATCGACCTGCACCCCGATATTGATCGTGACGCCACCCGCGCCTGTTTCGCGCTGGCCGATCACCCCGGCATCTTCTCCCGCCTTGCAGGGGCACTCGCGATCATGGGGGCAAACGTTGTCGATGCGCGCACCTATACCTCCAAGGATGGCTACGCGACCGCCGTCTTCTGGGTGCAAGATGCCGATGGCCACCCCTACGAGGTTTCGCGCCTGCCCCGGCTCACGCAGACCATCCACAAGATCCTGAAAGGCGAAGTGAAGGCCACCGAGGCGATCCAGTCGAAAGACAAGATCAAGAAGCGTGAACGGGCCTTCCGGGTGCCCACTTCGATCACCTTCGACAACGAAGGTTCTGAAATCTACACGATCATCGAAGTCGATACCCGCGACCGTCCGGGCCTCCTCTTCGACCTAACCCGCTCGCTCGCCGCCAATAACGTCTACATCGCCTCCGCCGTGATCGCGACCTATGGCGAGCAGGTGGTCGATACCTTCTACGTCAAGGATATGTTCGGCCTCAAATTCCACGCCGCCTCGAAACGCGAAAAGCTCGACAAGAAGCTCCGCGAAGCCATCGAGAAAGGCGTCGACCGCGCGCTGGCCTGATCTCCGATTTCCGGCTTGAAAACCCGCTTCTTACCCCCCGCTCCGTGCGGTGGGGTAAGAATTCGGCAGGCCTGCGCAACGTCATGACGCAAGCCATACACATGCCATACGCAATCCATACGCTTCGGAAACGGGGTTTTCGGGCGTTAAGGCCTGCGTCCGGTTCGTTAACGCTTGCGCCGGAACGCACCCTTGAATTCGCTGAATTTGAGTGCGCCAAGCACATGCGCAAAACTGAAATAGCTGCCCATCCCCAGAACGATCAGCACCAGAAGCGCCAGATAGCGCCACCCCGGCATGCCGAGGAACGGCGTCAGCCCCACCATCGCCACCCAGAGCACGCCGCCCATCATCAGCGAGGCCAGCACAATGCGCGGCATGCGCTTGCGGAACCGCGCATCGAACCGCGCCACATCCCCCATCGGTCGCGTGCCCATATAAAGCAACGCCACCATCGCCCAAGCCGCCAGAGTGGTGGCAATCGCGCAGGCAATCCAGCCAATCACAGGGGCCAAACCGATGGCAATCGCCGCGTTGACGATCATCGCGCCCAGAGCGTAGCGGAAGGGTGCCTTGGTATTTTCTCTAGCGTAGAAAAGGGGTTGCAGGAGTTTTTGCAAAACGAAAGCCGGCAGACCCAAGCCATAAACCATCACCGCCAGCGCAATCGCCGCCACGTCATCCGCTGTCGTCGCGCCGCGCTGGAAGAGCACTGAAACCAGCGGGATCGGGATCACCACCAAGGCCACCGCCGAGGGTAGCGTCAGCGCCAAGCTGATTTCCGAGGCTCTCGAAAGCGCATCCCGCGCGCCCGCGTCATCCTGCGCCTTCAGGCGGCGCGAAAGGTCGGGCAGCAGCACGACGCCAATCGCGATGCCCACAACGCCCAAAGGCAGCTGGTAGAGGCGGTCGGCGGCATAAAGCCAGCCCACCGCGCGGTCGAAATAGGAGGCCACCTGCTGACCCACCAAAAGGTTAACCTGCACCACCCCGCCCGCCAAAGCCGCCGGAACCGCCACCGCAACGAGATGTTTCATCTCCGGCGACCATCTCGGCCGCCCCGGAAGCACCAGAATTCCGGCTTTTTTCGCGGCAAACCAAACAAGTAGCGCCTGCGCGATCCCTGCGAACGGGATCCCCCAAACCAGCGCCCGCGCCACGTCTCCGCCGACAAAAATCGCCACAGCCATCGAGGTGACGAGGATAATGTTTAACAAAACCGGTGCCGCCGCCGCCGCCGCGAAGTGCCCCAAAGCGTTCAGAACGCCCGACAGAAGGGCCGCCAACGAGATGAACAGAATGTAAGGAAACGCGATCCGCCCGAACTCCACCGACAGCGCAAATTGCTCCTGCCCCGCGAATCCCGAGGCCAATCCCCAGATTAACCAAGGCATCGCCAGCTGCGCCAAAAGCGTCAGCGCGATCAGCACCGTCAGAAGCCCCGAGAACGCCTCCCGAGCAAACGCCCCAGCATCCTCCCCGCCCTGAATTTTCTTTGAAAAAATAGGCACAAACGCCGTATTGAACGCCCCTTCCGCGAAGAACCGCCGGAACATGTTGGGCAGCCGGAAGGCCACCACAAACGCTTCGTAAGCTGGCCCAGTCCCGAGCCACGCAAGGATCATCGCGTCCCGCACAAATCCCAAGATCCGGGACGCAAGCGTCCAAAACCCAACAGTCAGGAAGCCGGACATCAGTCGAATTGGTTTCACCGAGGCACCTTCTGGCCAAGCCACGTTCCCCCGTGACCTATCCTATCGCCCCAAAATGCGAAAGGGGCGCTCGTGGCGCCCCTCCCTTTCGTCGATCACGCGGCCTTCTTCTGGCCGAAGCGACTATAGAAGCTCTGGCCCTTCTCAGCCATCTCCCGCAAGAGCGCCGGGCACTTGAAACGGGCGCCATAGGCGGCTTCCAACTGGTCACAGCGCTCTGCCGCATACGCGGCACCGAGCATGTCGAGCCACGAGAACGGCCCCCCCGACCACGGCGCAAAGCCCCAGCCAAGGATCGCGCCCACGTCGCCTTCACGGATGTCCATCAGCACACCCTCTTCCAGCGCCCGCACGGCCTCAAGAACCTGCGAGAACATCAGGCGATGCTGCACGTCGATCAGCTCGGGCTGCGCATCTGCTTCCGCCGTGTATTTGTCGCGCAGGCCCGGCCAGATGCCGAGGCGCTTTCCGGCCTCGTCATAAGCGTAATAACCCGACTTCGACTTCCGCCCCATCCGGCCCTGATCGAAGAGCCAGAACAGCACCTCATCGGCCGCACCCGCGTCATAGGCATTGCCCAAAGCCGCTTTGGTCGCCTTGGCGATCTTCACACCGAGGTCGATCGAAGTTTCGTCGTTGAGCTGCAACGGCCCCACGGGGAAGCCCAGCATCCGTGCCGCGTTTTCGATCAGCGCAGGCTCAACGCCCTCGCCCACCATCCGCACACCTTCGTTGATGTAGGGAATAATGCAGCGGTTCGCGTAGAAGAAGCGCGCATCATTCACCACGATCGGGGTCTTGCGGATCTGGCGCACGTAGTCGAGCGCCTTTGCGACCGCGCGGTCACCGGTCTTCTCGCCCTTGATGATCTCCACCAGCGACATCTTCTCGACGGGCGAGAAGAAGTGGATACCGATGAACTGCTCGGGGCGCGAAGATGCTTTGGCCAGCCCCGAAATCGGCAATGTCGAGGTGTTCGAGGCATAGATGCAATCCGCCGGGATCACCGCTTCCGCCTTGGCCGTCACTTCCGCTTTCACGCCCGGATCTTCGAACACGGCTTCGATGATCAAATCGCAGTTTGCCAGCGCCGAATAATCGGTCGTCGGCGTGATCAGCGAGAGCAGCGCTTCCTTCTTCTCAGGCGTCGAACGGCCCTTCTTGATACCGCCATCGGCGTATTTCTCGGAATAGGCCTTGCCGCGATCTGCCGCTTCCTGCGTGGAGTCGATCAGAACCACTTCGATGCCTGCCAGAGCCGAGACCAGCGCAATACCCGCGCCCATCATGCCCGCTCCCAGAACGCCCAGCTTTTTCACGCGCTGATCGTCGACATTGGCAGGCCGCACAGCGCCCTTTTCCAGAGCTTCCTTGTTTAGGAAGAGCGACCGGATCATCGCCGCCGAAGACGGGTTCATCAGCACATGCGTGAACCAGCGCGCTTCGATCTTGAGCGCCGTGTCGAAGGGAACCATCGCACCTTCATAAACAGCGGAAAGCAGCGCCTTCGGTGCCGGATAAGCCCCTGCCGTCTTTCCGTTGATCATGGCCGAAGCACCAACAAAGGTCTGGAAACCAGCGGGGTGATATGGTGCGCCCCCCGGCATCTTGTAGTCCTTCTTGTCCCACGGCTTAACGCAATCGGCGTCGGTGGCCTTCAGAACCCACTCTTTTGCAGCAGCGACCGGATCTTCGACCACTTCATCGACGAGGCCAGCACCCTTGGCCTTCTTGGGGTCAAGCATCTTGCCTTCCAGAAGGAAGGGCGCAGCCATCATCGCACCCAACTTGCGCGCAAGGCGGGTCGTGCCGCCAGCTCCGGGGAAAATCCCCACGAGGATTTCCGGCAAGCCGATCTTCGCCTTGGGGTTATCAGCCGCGAAAATGCGATGGCAGGCGAGCGGCAGTTCGAAACCGATGCCCGCCGCAGTGCCCGGAAGCGCTGCCGCGACAGGCTTGGCGCCTTTCAGGGTCTTCGGGTCCATGCCTGCGCGTTCGATTTTCCGCAGAAGAACGTGCATCTGCATGATGCCTTCGAAGAGGCCCTTCGCAGGCTCATCGCCCGCATTGGCGCGCATATCTGCCAGCACATTGAGGTCCATCCCGCCCGCAAAGTCTTTCTTGCCGGAGGTGATTACGATGCCTTTCACGGCCTCATCTGCAAGGGCCTTGTCCACGCAGTCGTTGAGTTCCAAGAGCGCCTCGCCAGACATGACGTTCATGCTCTTGCCGGGGCAGTCCCACGTGATGATTGCGACGCCATCGGCGTCTGTCTTCATGGTGAAATCGGTCATTTCTTTACACTCCCCGCGCCTTACACACGTTCGATGATGGTGGCCGCACCCATGCCGGATGCAATGCAAAGGGTTGCGAGGCCCATTTCCTTGTCCTGACGCTCCAACTCGTCGAGCAGCGTGCCGATGATGATCGCACCGGTTGCCCCGAGCGGGTGGCCCATCGCGATGGAGCCGCCATTCACGTTCACCAGCGCCGGATCAACGTCGAAGGCCTGTTGGAACAGCAGCACAACCGAAGCAAAGGCTTCGTTGACTTCGAAGAGATCGATATCCTTGATCGACAGGCCGCTGTCTTTCAGGATTTTCTGGGTCGCCGGAACCGGACCGGTCAGCATGATCGTCGGATCGGTACCGATCTTTGCCGTGGCACGAATGCGGGCGCGCGGCTTGATGCCCATACGCTCGCCGAATTCCTTGTTGCCGATGAGAACACCCGCCGCGCCATCCACGATGCCCGAGGAGTTGCCCGCGTGGTGGATGTGGTTGATGCGTTCGAATTGCGGATACTTGAGCAGCGCCACCTTGTCGAAGCCGGGCATCATCTCGCCCATATCCTTGAAGGAAGGCTTCAGCGCACCCAAGGCCTGCATATCGGTGCCGGGGCGGATGAACTCGTCATAGGAGAGGATTTCGAGTCCGTTGATGTCGCGCACCGTGATGACCGACTTCTCGAACCGCTTCGCATCCCAAGCCGACTTCGCGCGTTTCTGGGATTCCACGGCCAAGGCGTCTGCCTGATCGCGGGTGAACCCGTATTTCGTGGCGATCAAGTCCGCCGAAATGCCTTGCGGCACGAAGTAGGTGTTCATCGCGAGGTTCGGATCCGCCGC
>RFUP01000107.1 GCA_009922885.1 Paracoccaceae bacterium | reverse complement strand
CCTTGGATAGGCTCAAGGCTGGAGGCGGGCGAGAAGGCCGAAGTGGTCCGAACCGAGTTTGGGGCGGCGTTCGATCTGGCCACCGCCGGGGGCGAAGGCGTGGTCGATCGGGATCGGAAGAAGGCCCTCGATCAGGAAGCTCATGGCGGGAGGCCCTGCCCTCTCTGTGCGGGTGGCTTTCGCCGTGGCCGTGACGGGCCAGCCCCACGGCACCATGTTGAAATCCCCGCCGAGGAGAACGGAGCCGGTGAGACCCTGCAACTCGGGGATAAGCGCTTCGAGTTGCGCGCGCTGGCCATAGGGCCACGGCCAGTGGAGATGCACAGAAATGGCGGTAATCCGGCCATAGGGGGTGCTCAGGGGCTGAACTGTGGCGCCTTTCGCCACGGGGCAGACGGGAGGTGTGGCGGCGGGCCAGCGAGAGAGCACGGCGGTGCCGCCGACGCCTGCGAAGGGGCAGAAGGCTTGAGTGGGATAGGCCTCGGACAAAGCCGCGAAAATCTCGGTGCGGTGGGCTTCGGTGACTTCTTGGAGGGTGATGATGTCGGGCATCGTGGCTTGGATATCCGCGAGAAGTGCGCTGCGGTCCGCCATGCGGAACGAAAGGTTCTTCTGATAGAGCGTGACCGGACCGGGGGCTTGGGCCTCGACGAAGGGCGCGAGCGTGGAGACGAGGCCGAAGGCAGACAGCGCCAAGGCGGGCAGGACGAGCCACGGCTTGCGCATCACGGGCAAGAGGAGCAGCGCGAGAGCCAGCACGGCGGGGAAGCGGATGACGGCGAAAGCGTCGGCCATACCCAACCATGGGCCGAGAAAGCCGAGGGTCGTAGCCAGAATCGCGATGAGCGCGAGGATTGCCCAAAGGACGCGGAGCATGATCTACCTTACTAGTGTTCCGAAACGAAGTTGGCCGATTATCGGCCCCATTCCCAGAGGAAATAGCGGAGGCCAGTGATGGAGATGGCGGAAGGCGGATGCTTGTGTGGTGCGGTGCGGATCAAGGCCGTTGGCGCACCGCTTCGGGTGGGGATTTGCCATTGCATGGATTGCCGGAAGCATCACGGCGCGCTCTTCCATGCTTCGGCGATATTCCCACGCGCGCAGGTGGAGGTCGCCGGCGAGACGCGGCAGTTTCAAGGGCGGCATTTTTGCGGGACCTGCGGCTCGTCAGTCTATTCGCGCACCGATGACGAGATGGAATTGCATCTGGGCATGTTCGACGCGACCGACAGCTTTGTGCCGAGTTACGAGCTTTGGACAGTGCGGCGGGAGCACTGGTTGCCGGAGTTTCCCGGGTTGCAGGGGTTCGAGCGGGATCGGGAGTGAAACCCCTCCCGCAGAAATGAAAAAGGCCTCCGCGAACGGAGGCCTTTTCTTTAGGTCTGGACTGAAAATCAGCCGCGCAGTTTGGCGGAGGCTTTCCAGAGTGCCGGAAACAGAACGGCAGCCAGAGCGAGTTTCAGCGCGTCGCCGATGAGGAAGGGGGTAAGGCCCTTTTCCACGGTCCATGCGAAGCTTTCGGCGTAGGGCATGGTGTTGAGCCATGCGAGGCCGGGGATGTAGATCAGGGCGTTGCCGACGATCATGGCGGCGGCCATTTTCAGCGCCGAGCGGTCCCAGCCTTTTTCGGCGAAGTAGCCCAGTGCGATGGTGGCGAGGACGTAGCCCATGAGGTAGCCGCCGGTGCCGCCCATCATGTAGGTGAGGCCGTTCTTTTCAGCGGAGGAGCCTGCGAAAACGTCAAAGCCGAGGGTGCCGATCAGCATGTAGCCGAGGATGGTGGCAAGCCCGAGGCGTGCGCCATAGGCGGCGCCGATGGAAAGCACGGCGAAGGTGCCCATGGTGACCGGAACCGGCCACATCGGAACTTTGATCTTGGCGGCAACAGCCAGCGCGGCAATGCCCAGAACGACAAGAGCAACCTGCTTCAGGCGAAGTGCAGTGCCTTGGTTGGCGCCGAAAACGTCGGTCAGGACGCGGGCGGATGCAGTCATGGTCATATCCTCTTCCCTATTGGAATTCTGCGTAGCGGCATGAATGCCCTGACAAGAGCCTTGCCGCAAGAGGTGTTGCGCTAACATATGGGGGTTTACCCACTAACGAATGTAGTGGGAGTGCATTTCATAGTCTTTGCGCGGCCCCTTCACTCGCCATGTGGCAGACCATTCCGGCCAGCGGGAGAAATCATAGCGCACGTCGTATTGATCGGGATCGCACCAATGCGCGGCCTGCGCATGGCCCTCAGGCCTGAAGCTGTGGAAGAAGCGGCCGTCGTCGAAATAGACGGCGATTCCCTGGCCCTCCCTGCGCCACTCATAGCGGCGCTCTGCCGTGAAACTGGTGGTGCCAATCGTGAGGGTTCCGGTTTCGGTGAGGAGGAGGCCGTCGTTCTGTGGCGTGAATCGCACTTCGCCCATGAAGTGGCCATCCGTGCCCAAATGGTCGGAAATCCGGCGCCGGACGCGCCAGAGACCGTTGAAATCCGACAAACCTATCATCTGCGGCACCATGGCCCTCCTGCCCTGCTTGCCCTGAAGCATAACGGCAGGTAAGGACGCCGCCAACTGCTGCCCCTGCGGCCCAGCGCCGCCCTTTTCGAGGAGCCCGCCGATGATCCCCCGTTATTCCCGCCCTGAGATGGTGAAAATCTGGTCGCCCGAGACCAAGTTCAAGATCTGGTACGAGATCGAAGCCCATGCCTGCGACGCCATGGCCGATCTGGGCGTGATCCCGCGTGAGAATGCGGATGCGGTGTGGAAAGCCAAAGATGTGGAATTCGACGTGGCGCGCATCGACGAGATCGAAGCGGTCACCAAGCATGACGTGATCGCCTTCCTCACGCACCTTGCCGAACATGTGGGCAGCGAGGAAGCGCGTTTCGTGCATCAGGGCATGACCTCTTCGGACGTGCTCGACACCTGCCTCAACGTGCAACTGGTGCGCGCAGCCGATATCCTGATCAAGGATATGGACGCGCTTCTGGCGGCGCTGAAAAAGCGGGCGATGGAGCACAAGATGACGGTGCGCGTGGGCCGCAGCCACGGCATCCACGCCGAACCCACCACGATGGGCCTCACCTTCGCGCGTTTCTACGCCGAGATGGACCGCAACCTCGCCCGCCTGAAACTGGCGCGGGAAGAAGTGGCGACGGGGGCGATTTCCGGGGCGGTTGGCACGTTTGCCAATATCGATCCGCGCGTGGAAGAGCATGTTTGCGCGAAGCTGGGCCTCAGCCCCGAGCCGATCTCGACGCAGGTGATTCCCCGCGACCGTCACGCGATGTTCTTCGCCACGCTGGGTGTGATCGCCTCGTCGATCGAAAACGTCGCCATTGAAATCCGCCACATGCAGCGCACCGAAGTTCTGGAAGGCGCGGAATTCTTCTCGATGGGCCAGAAGGGCTCGTCGGCGATGCCGCACAAGAAGAACCCGGTTCTGACCGAGAACCTGACGGGCCTCGCCCGCCTCGTCCGCATGACCGTGATCCCCGCAATGGAGAACGTGGCGCTCTGGCACGAGCGTGACATCTCGCACTCTTCGGTGGAACGCGGCATCGGGCCAGACGCGACGATCACGCTCGATTTCGCCCTGAACCGCCTGACAGGTGTGGTCGACAAGATGCTGATTTTCCCGCAGAACATGCTCGACAACATGAACAAGTTCCCCGGCCTCGTGATGAGCCAGCGCGTGCTGTTGGCGCTGACGCAAGCAGGGGTGAGCCGCGAAGACGCCTATGTGATGGTGCAGCGGAATGCGCTCAAAGTCTGGGAAGAGCGCGTGGATTTCCGCGAGCAGCTTTTGGCGGACAAGGATGTTGTGGCGGCCCTCGGTGTGGATGCGATCAACGAGAAGTTCGACATGGATTACCACACCAAACATGTGGACACGATTTTCAAGCGCGTGTTCGGCTGAGGCCGATTTCTGCGAAATGAACTCCGGAAAGCGGCCTTCGGGCCGCTTTTCACGTTTTTGTGGGCTTGAACGCGAAAAATCCGTGCTACGCTTTATGGGTGTATCCCGATGGAGGCTTTTATGATGAAGACCGTTCTTCTGACTGCACTTCTGACTGCTACCCTGCCCGCTGTAGCCTTCGCCGATGGCTGTGCCACCAAGACCCACGCGATGTCCTGCGCGGAAGGCATGACATGGGACGATGCGACGAAGTCCTGCACCAAGCAGATTTCGAGCTGATTTCTAGGTAGCCGTTCAGGCTTTGTTCACGAGTCTGCGCTAGCTCTGGTGCATACTCAGAACGAGGCCCGCTATGGCGATCATGAAACCCGTTCCGCAAATTTCTGCGGAAACTCAAACTGCACTTCCCCGCCTGTCGCGTCGGCAGAAAGCCGCGATTATCATCCGGTTGCTCGGGCAAGCCGGGCACGATGTCCCTCTGGCTGACCTGCCCGAAACAATGCAGGCGGGATTGGCCGAAACCATGAGTGCGATGCGCCTTGTGGATCGTCAAACGATGGCCGCCGTGGTGGATGAGTTCCTGCACGATATGGAACATTTGGGCGTTACCTTCCCGCCTGGGCTCAAAGGCGCGCTATCGGTTCTGGAAGGCAAGATCAGCCCGGAGATGGCTGCACGGATGCGCAGGGAAGCCGGGGTGCGGCAGGTACTCGATCCGTGGCCGCGCCTGCGTGCCTTGGCACCCCGTCCGTTGGTGAAGATGCTGGAGGGCGAAAGCATCGAAGTGGCGGCCGTGGTGCTCTCGAAGATCGACACCGCGAAAGCCGCGCAGGCCTTGGCTGAAATGGACGGGCCACGCGCCCGCCGCGTGACCTATGCGATTTCCCAAACGGCGGGGATCACGCCGGATGCGGTGGAGCGGATCGGCTTGGCACTGGTCTCGCAACTTGATGCAGCGCCGCCGCGTGCCTTCTCGGAAGGGCCCGAAGCGCGGATCGGCGCGATCCTCAACCAGTCGCCTTCTTCGATGCGCGAACAGGTGCTGGCCGGGCTCGACGAGACCGATCAGGATTTCGCGGCCCGCGTTCGGAAATCGCTTTTTACCTTCGCCCATATCCCCGAGCGCCTCGCCCCGCGCGACGTGCCGCGCCTCACACGCGCCGTGGAGCAGGATGTGCTGGTAACGGCGCTGGCTGCGGCAACCGATGAAGAAAACGCAGCGGTTGTGCAGTTCATCCTCTCGAACATGTCGCAGCGGATGGCGGAAGCCCTACGCGAGCAGATCGCGGAGCGTGGCAAGGTGCGCCTGAAAGTAGGCGAAGAAGCGATGGCGACAATGGCGCAGGTGCTTAGGGACTTGCAGCAGCAAGGCGAGATCACCTTCGTCGAGGTGCCGGAAGAAGAGGAGGCATAGGTAAATGCACCGCCCCGTCTGGACCCTGCCCGCGCATCGGTCTAGCCTCGGATCTCCGGGTGCAGAATACCGCTGCGCAGGTTACTCCCAGCATGAGGCCCAAGGTGCAGCGATTTTCCCCACAGACCCGCGCGATCCTTTTCATGCTGGCAACCGTGTTCCTTTTCTCCACGATGGATGCGAGCGCAAAGGCGCTGAGTGAACGGACGGGCACGGTGCCTGCGATCTGGGCACGGTATCTGGGGCAAACGCTTTTTGTCTTCGTGTTAGTGGCCCCACGGCTACGGCAAGTTCTCAGAACCCGTCATCCGGGAATGCAGGCACTACGTTCGGTGCTCTTGATGACCGGCACGACGCTGTTCTTCTTCTCCGTCACCTATCTCGGGCTCACCGAGGCGACCGCGATCATGAATATCAACCCGGTTTTAATCACTCTGGGTGCAGCACTCTTTCTGGGCGAGAAGATCGGGCCGCGCCGGATCTTGGGGATTTTGGTGGCAATGGCGGGTGCCCTTATCGTGATCCGCCCGGGAGGGGAGATGTTTAAGCCCGCCGCGCTCCTGCCTTTGATGGCGGCGGTTTCCTACTCTGGCTATAATCTCGCCACCCGTTTCGTGCGCGGCGATGATCCTTGGACGTCGCTTTTCTACACGGCAGCTTTCGGAGCAGTGGTCCTCTCCTGCCTTGTGCCATTTTTCTGGGTGACGCCCGACCTTACTGCCGTCGCTCTGATGGTGATGATCGCCACCTTCGGCACTGTTTCGCAGCTCTTTCTCATACGGGCGCTGGGGCTTGGTGAAGCGGGTATGCTGGCACCCTATGCCTATACCGGGCTGATCTGGGCCACACTTTGGGGGGTGATCTTCTTTCAGGACTGGCCAGACGCCTGGACGCTCACCGGGGCCGCGCTGATCGTGGGCGCGGGCCTTTATGTCTGGTATCGCGAGGCCGTGAGAAAGAAGGCGTGAAGCGTTTCGCTTTAATGCTGAAACGGCAGGAACGCTTTAAGCTTATGATTTGACGCGTTTCTTAACCGAAAAAGTCTATCAACTTTTCCTCGAAATGCTCTAATCGGCCAGCGCCGCCGCTTCGATTTTGCCGGGGCCCGGGCGTTGGAGGATCACCACGGCCGCATGATCCGCGGCAACGGGAGCCGTGACCTGTAAAGGCGTTTTGCCATCCCACGTGCCGATCTTCGACCAGCCAGTGACGATATTGGCGTAATCCAGCATGCGGCCTGCGTTTTCACCGCGCGTGATCTCCACATGCCCCCGCCGCATGAACTGCACCACCTGCACCTCCAGCGGCGGCGCGAAAGCGGCTTGGGCCTTGGCCACGATTCGCAACGCCCCCCCCGTGCGGTCTGCATCAAGTTCGATCAGTTGAGGCAAGGCGCGGTGGCGGCGGATCAGCTCTTCGACATCCTTGGGATGGGTGCCAACCACATCATGCACGCCCCCCACCACCATCTGTGGCGTGTAGATCGAACGGCGGCCCGCGAAGGTCGCGTAGGCTTTCTGGCGGACGGTGTGCTCGGGGCGACCGAAGACGTCTTTCCAGCCGATATAGTCCCAGTAATCCACGTGCACAGACAGGGGAATCACATCCGAACGTTTGGCGAGTTCGCGGAGAAACTCGTCGGCAGGCGGGCAGGAGGAACAGCCCTGCGAGGTAAACAGCTCGACGACCACCGCCTGACGCTCTTGAGCCCCGGCAACGTTGCTTGCAAGCGAGAGTGTGAGAACGGCAGCGAGCCCTTTGAGTGCCTGCTTCATTGCGACGCATCTTCCTGTGTTTTCCTGTCTCTTTGTAGGATGAAAACGGCTGAAACAACCAATCAAGGTTTTGCGAGAGGTCCGAGAGCGGATTTTTTCACTCGAATTGTGCACAACGGTATACAAAAACGTCACACCCCCCTTGATCGGTGGCTCTGCTTGCGGCAGAGAGAGCGCGAATTCTTCACCAGCCATCGCCAAACGGGAGGTTTCTATGACCATCGTTGTCGGACACGATACCGCAA
>RFUP01000106.1 GCA_009922885.1 Paracoccaceae bacterium | reverse complement strand
GGGTGTGGCCGCGTTGGCGGGGCTTGGGCTAGCGGATCAAGGGCAGGCTTGCGTGATCCGTGAGGGCCGTGTGCTGGCCTTGGAGGATGCGCGCGGCACGGATGCGATGCTGGCGGACCTCAAAGGAAGGGCGCAGGGCGGTATCCTCTATAAAGGGCCGAAGCCGGGGCAGGACATGCGGGCGGATTTGCCCGCCGTCGGGCCGGAGACAGCCAAGGGCGCGGCGGAGGCGGGGCTGGAAGGCATCGTTCTCGAAGCGGGAGCCGTGTTCACGCTGGAGCGCGCCGAATTGCTGCGATGCCTTGATGCGGCCGGGTTGTTCCTTTGGGGGCGGGCATGAAGGTTTACCTCATCGCGGGCGAAGCATCGGGCGACCGTTTGGGCGCGGCTTTGATGGCCGGGTTGAAGGCGCTGGCGCCAGACGTGGAGTTTTTTGGCGTTGCGGGGCCTTTGATGGAGGCTGAGGGAGCAAAGAGCGTTTTCCCGATGGAAGAGCTGTCGGTGATGGGGTTGGCGGAAATTCTGCCCAAGTATTTCCATCTGAAGCGGCGGATTCGGGAAACGGCGGAAGACGTGCTTCGCGTGCAGCCGGATGTGATGATCACGATCGACAGCCCGGATTTCTGTTTGCGGGTGGCGAAGCTGGTGAAGGCCAAGGCAAAGGTCAGGACCGTGCATTACGTGGCACCCTCGGTTTGGGCGTGGCGGCCGAAGCGGGCCGTGAAGATGGCCGAGGTGATTGACCATGTTCTGGCGCTCCTGCCGTTCGAACCGCCCTATATGGAAGCGGCGGGGATGGAGTGCGATTTCGTGGGCCATCCGGTGACGACGGAGCCTTTGGCGACGAAGGATGAAGCCGTGCTCTTCCGTGTGGGCGCGCAGGTGAAGGACGAAGAGCCGCTGATCCTTGCCTTGCCGGGATCGCGGAAGGGAGAGGTGACACGCCTCGCGCCTGTATTTGGCGACGCGTTGAAGCCTATACTCGCGGCGCATCCCAAGGCGAAGGTTGTGATCCCGACCACGCGGAACGTGACTGAATTGGTGCGGGATTTAACGGCATCCTGGCCGTGCCGACCCATCATTCTGGACCCGCACGGTGTGCCTCTGGAGGCCTATCTCCACCAAAAGCGCGCGGCTTTTGCGGCGGCAGATGTGGCTTTGGCGGCGTCGGGGACAGTGAGCCTCGAATTGGCGGCCAATGCGACGCCGATGGTGATTGCCTATGACATGGCGTGGCTCTCGCGGAAGATCATCTCGCGGATGCTCAAGATCGATACGGTGACGCTGGTGAACCTCGTGTCCGAAACACGGGTTGTGCCGGAGTTCATCGGCGAGGACTGCCGCGCCGAATTGATCGGGCCCGCACTTCTGGAGGCCTTGGCCCATCCCGAGGCGCAGATGGCCGCGATGGAACGGACTATGGAGCGTCTTGGCCGTGGCGGGGAAGCGCCCGGATTGCGCGCGGCACGGGCTGTTTTGGAACGGATGGATAAATAGTAAAAGGGGCCGAGGCCCCTTCACTTATTTCTTCATCGAGCAGGTGTTGAACCCGAGGATCGCGTAGGGCGGGCACCAGCCGATGAGGCCAGTGGCCAGAGGCACGATGCCGAGCAGGTAAAGCCAGCTATAGCCGCCACCGGGGTTCATTGCGTAGCCTGCGAGCAATGCGAGGCCGATTACGATACGAAGCACGCGGTCGATACCGCCAACATTCTTGGTCATGACACCCTCCTTTGGTTCGTCATTGAGGGCAAGATAGCGTGAGTCGCGTTGGTTGTCTGTGACGTCGTCACATTTCGGAATGCGCGAGTGCGTCCAGCGCGTCACGGTCGATCACCTCGACAATGCCGCGCGAGGTGCGCACCCAGCCTTTTCGCGCCCAGGCTTCCAGACGGCGTGAGACGACTTCGCGCGCGGTGCCTACTTGGGCGGCCAATTCGCTTTGTGTGGCGTGGACTGGGCCTTTTTCCGAGAGCGCGAGGATGCGCGTGGCGAGGCGGCATTCGGCGCGGGTGAAGGCCACTTGCTCGACGAGTTTCAGCATGAGGCCCATGCGATCGGCGAATGCGCCGAAAACGAGGCCTCGGAACGGTGCCGAACGATCCAAGAGATCGAGAAACAGTGGGCGGGGGATGACGACGAGCCGGGTAGGGGCGGTGGTTTCCGCCTCTGCCGAATAGTCGGTGTCAGACAGAAGCCCAAGCGTGGTTTGAACGCAGCTTTGGCCGGGCTCGACTGAATAGAGCAGCATCTCTCGCCCCGATGCGCCCGTCATGGAAACATCGATCCGGCCCGAAAGCACGACGGCGTAGCCCTGCGCCGGGTCGCCCGGGCGGAAGATGACGGTTCCCGCGGGAAGCGAGAGTGGGGTGAGCGCCTCCAGACGGTGGCGCTCTTCCGGGGCGAGGCTGCCCAGAAGCGGTGCCTCGCCGAGCCAGCTCATGCGCGGCCGCGCTTTTCGAAGCGGGGCAGCATGGCCGAGAAGTCCATGCCGCGACCGTCTTCGTCTTCGACGAAGCGCTTGTAGAGGTCGAGCGCGAGTTGGCCCATGGGGGTATCGGCATCGGCGGCAGTGGCGGCTTGCTGAGAAAGCCCGAGGTCTTTCAGCATGAGTTCGGCGGCAAAGCCCGGCTTGTAATCGTTATCGGCTGGCGATTTCGGGCCGACACCCGGTGCAGGGCAATAGGCGTTCATCGTCCAGCTGTAGCCAGAGGAGGTGGAAACCACATCGAACATCTTCTGGCGTTCGAGGCCGAGCTTGTCGGCCAGTGCGAAAGCTTCGCAGGTTGCGATCATGGTGACGCCGAGGATCATGTTGTTGCAGATCTTGGCGGCTTGGCCTGCGCCAGAGGTGCCGCAATGGACGGCCTTCTGGCCCATGATCTCGAAAAGCGGCTTCACAGTGGCGAAAGCCGCATCCGGGCCGCCGACCATGAAGGTGAGCGTGCCCGCGGTGGCCCCGCCAACGCCGCCCGAGACCGGAGCGTCGAGGGCCGCACATCCGGCAGCTTCGGCCTGATCAGCGACAGCACGCGCGCTTTCGACATCGACGGTGGAGCAATCGGTGAGGACCGCGCCTTGGCGCATCGCCGGGATCACTTCCGCCGCCACGGCGCGGAGGATCTGGCCGTTCGGCAGCATGGTGATGACGACATCGACATCTCTAGCGGCGTCTGCGGCGGTGGCGGCCTTTGCGGCACCTTCCACGGTGACGCCCGCAACGTCGAAGCCTTTCACCTCATGCCCTGCCTTGACGAGGTTTGCGGCCATGGGCGCACCCATGTTGCCCAGTCCGATAAAGCCGATTTTCATGTGTCTCTCCCTCAGAATGTCAGGTCGCGGGGCAGGGGAGCCAACATTGCGGCGGCCTCTGCTGTCAGGTCTTGGCGTGGATCATGGCGCCAGTGCGGGGTGCGGTCCTTGTCGATAATGGCGGCGCGGATGCCTTCAAGGAAGTCCCCTTTTTCCATCGCGCGTGCAGTGAAGCGGTATTCGAGCTTAAGTGCTGCGCGGATATCCGCTGTGGGGCGAAGCGCGTTCAACAGTTGCAAGGTGGCTTCGGTTGAAAGCGGCGAATTGCGCAGGAGCGCTTTCAACGTTGCGGCGGCGAAGGGTGTTTCGCTGGTTTCGAGCGCGGCGATGAGGCTTTGCAGGCTGGGCGCGGTGAAGAGGCTGTCGACTTCGCCTTGATGCGCGAAAAGGGGGGCGTCAGGGGCGGTATGTCGGGGCAGGTCTACACGCCCCGTGGCGCAAAGTGCGACGATTACTGTGGGCCAGTCAGCTTCGGGTATGAAGGTATCGGCAAAGCCTGCCTTGATCGCGTCGCCCGGCCCCATGCGCGCGGCCGTGACGCCGAGGTATTCTCCCATGCGCCCCGGAGCGCGGGCCAGAAGCAGCGAGCCGCCCACATCGGGGACAAGGCCAATCCCGCATTCCGGCATCGAAATCTGGCTGCTCTCGCCAACGATCCGGTGCGAGGCATGGCATCCGACACCCACGCCGCCACCCATGGTGAAACCTTGGAGGAAGGTCACGACGGGCTTCGGATATTCGGCAATCTTGGCGTTCAGGCGATATTCATCGGCCCAGAACTTCTGGCCGAAAGCAAAGTCGCCGGCTTTGCCGGTGGCATAGAGATCGGCGATATCGCCGCCCGCGCAGAAGGCGCGCGGGCCTTCTGCATCGATGACAACGAGGTCAATGGCGGGATCGTCTCGCCATTGATCCAGCGCGGCCTCCAAGGCATTGGCCATGTCATAGGTCAGGGCGTTCAGCGCCTGCGGGCGGTTCAACGTGGCGCGGCCTGCGCGCCCGTCGATGCGCAGAACGATGTCGCTCATTTTGCCGCCAGCATCTGGCGCGAGACGATCACGCGCATGATCTCGTTGGTGCCTTCGAGGATCTGGTGCACACGCAGATCACGGACGATTTTCTCGATGCCGTAGTCGGCCAGATAGCCGTAACCGCCGTGGAGCTGAAGGCACTGGTTGGCCACGTCAAAGGCCGCATCCGTGACATACATCTTGGCCATCGCGCAGAACTTGGTTGCATCCGGCGCGCCGTTGTCGAGCTTCCAAGCCGCTTGGCGCAGGAAGGTGCGGGCGGTTTCGAGTTTCACTTCGCACTCGGCCAAGCGGAATTGAAGGCCTTGGAACTGGTCGATGGTTTTTCCGAAGGCCTTGCGCTCGCCCATATAGGTGATGGTTTGCTGCAAGGCGGATTGCGCACCGCCCAAAGCAGAAGCGGCGATGTTGAGGCGACCACCATCGAGGCCCGCCATCGCATAGGCAAACCCGCGCCCCTCGTCACCGATCCGGTTTTCCAGAGGCACCATGCAATCGTCGAACTGGACCTGTGACGTGGGTTGGGCGCGCCAGCCCATCTTGTCTTCAAGCCCGCCGAACGAGAGCCCCGGCGTGCCATCCTCGACGATCAGCGTCGACACACCTTTCGGCCCGTCTTCGCCAGTGCGGCACATGACGACGTAAACGTCCGAATACCCGCCACCGGAAATGAAGGCTTTGGTGCCGTTCATCCGATAGCCTTCATTGGTTTTCTCGGCTCGCGTCCGCAGGGCTGCTGCGTCCGATCCCGATCCCGGCTCGGTCAGGCAATAAGAGAACACCTTTTCCATCGAGCAAAGCACAGGCAGCCATTTCGCCTTCACCTCGTCAGAGGCGAATTTGTCGATCATTCCCCCGCACATGTTATGGATCGAGAGGAAGGAACCCACAGCCGGGCAGGCCATTGCCAAGGCTTCGAACACAAGCGTCGCATCAAGCCGCGAGAGGCCCGAACCGCCGTATTCCTCCGACACATAGATCCCGCCGAGGCCCAGTTCTGCTACCTTCGGCCAAAGCTCCTTCGGAATGGTCCCCGCCTTTTCCCACTCGCGCGCGTAGGGTGCGATGTGCTCCTGGCCGAACGCATAAGCCATATCGAAAATGGCTTGCTGCTCCTCGCTCAATCCGAAATCCATGTTGTCTCCTCCCGCTTGGAATTGAACAAATGTTTTATTCCAAAATATTGCGGCAGTGTTTCAAACCGCCGCAATCTTCTTTCTCTTTGATAAATATCCCGGGGAGCGCGAGGGGCAGAGCCCCTCGCCCTTGCCCGTTAGTCCATCGCTTTGAAGTTGAAGGCCGAGCCTTCCTTGATGCCCGAGGGCCAACGCGAGGTGATGGTCTTCGTGCGGGTGTAGAAGCGGAACGCATCGGGGCCGTGCTGGTTCAGGTCGCCGAAGGCCGATTTTTTCCAGCCGCCAAAGGTGTGGTAGGCGAGCGGCACGGGGATTGGCACGTTGATGCCGATCATGCCGACGTTCACGCGATGGGCGAAGTCACGCGCGGTGTCACCGTCGCGGGTGAAGATCGCAGTGCCGTTGCCGTATTCGTGGTCCATCGCCATGCCGAGGGCTTCTTCGTAAGTCTTGCAGCGCACGGTCGAGAGCACGGGGCCGAAGATCTCGGTCTTGTAGATGTCCATGTCCTTGGTGACGTGGTCGAAGAGGTGCGGGCCGACGAAGAAGCCGTTTTCATAGCCTTGCAGCTTGAAGTTCCGGCCATCGACGACGAGCTTTGCGCCTTGCTCCACGCCGGTTTCGACGAGGCGGAGGATGTTGGCTTTGGCGGCCGCGGTTACAACAGGGCCGTAATCGACATCATTGCCAGCGGTGTAGGGGCCGACCTTCAGCTTCTCGATGCGCGGCACGAGGGCTTCGATGAGGCGGTCAGCGGTTTCTTCGCCGACGGGGAGCGCCACGGAGATCGCCATGCAACGTTCGCCTGCCGCGCCGTAGCCTGCGCCCACGAGCGCGTCAGCAGCTTGTTCCATGTCCGCGTCGGGCATGATGATCATGTGGTTCTTGGCGCCGCCGAAGCACTGCACGCGCTTCCCGTTCGCGCAGCCACGCGAGTAGATGTAGGAGGCGATCGGCGTGGAGCCGACGAAGCCCACCGCGCCGATGGTTTCATTGTCGAGGATCGCGTCGACCGATTCCTTGTCGCCGTTCACGACTTGCAGGAGGCCATCGGGCAGGCCTGCTTCCTGCAGGAGTTCTGCAAGCATCAGGGGAACCGAAGGGTCGCGCTCGGACGGCTTCAGGATGAAGGCGTTACCAGCCGAAAGGGCCGGACCCATTTTCCAGAGCGGGATCATCGCCGGGAAGTTGAAGGGGGTGATGCCTGCGGCGACGCCAACGGGCTGGCGCATGGAATACATGTCGATGCCGGGGCCTGCGCTGTCGGTGAATTCACCTTTCAGGAGATGCGGTGCGCCGATGCAGAATTCGATCACTTCGAGGCCGCGCTGAACATCGCCTTTTGCGTCGGGGAAGGTTTTGCCGTGTTCGGACGAGAGTGCTTCGGCGAGCTTGTCCATGTCACGGTTGATGAGGCGAACGAATTCCATCATCACGCGGGCGCGGCGCTGCGGGTTGGTGGCGCCCCACGCCGGTTGCGCGGCGGCAGCGGCGGCAACGGCAGCATCCAGCTCGGCTTTCGAAGCCAGAGCGACTTTCGCCTGCACTTCACCAGTGGCGGGGTTGAATACGTCTGCAAAACGGCCCGACGTGCCAGCGACACGCTTACCGTTGATCCAGTGACCGATCTCTTTCATGGGGGACTCCTCCTAAAGCTGACACAAGTTTACTCTTGCAGAGATGCGGCGGGAAGCGGCAAGTTTCCAAAAAGATTTTGCAAAATTGCAATGGGGGGGTATGGCGTGGACTGGGACGATATGCGGGTGTTTCTGGCGGTCGCGCGGACCGAAAGTCTTTCTGCGGCCGGGCGCAGCTTGAAAGTAGATCCCGCGACAGTCGGGCGGCGGATCGCGAAGCTCGAAGAGGCCTTTGAAGCGCCGCTTTTCGCAAAATCGCCGCAAGGCTATGCGCTGACCGATGCTGGCGCACGT
>RFUP01000105.1 GCA_009922885.1 Paracoccaceae bacterium | reverse complement strand
AAAGCCCGTTCATCCATCAGGAACTGGCCATGCGCGAGTTGGACGCGGTCTATAACCTGCTTCCGAGCCCCGAGAAATTTGCAACGTCCCGCGCGTTGGGCCAACGCCGCCACAAAGGCCGCGCGCCTTTGCCTGTCGGTACGATATGGAGTTCTCCGGAAAACACCGAGATCAAGCAGGTGCACCTCCTAAAGACATCCGGCAAGGACTGCTTCCTCTTCAATGAAAACGGCGTTGTTACCCTGCGCCTGGTGATGGGGGAGAGAAAGCAGACGCTGATCGCGGGCCTCGCGCGGAAACTACTCGCGAAAAAATGGATATCGCAATCCGTGGCGACCCGGATTTACAGAGCCGTTCGCATCCATCCCGGCCCCATTCTTTCGACTGCGCCGATCCATGCCGAGGCCCCGAAGCGCTTAATCGAAGCGCTCATTCCGGAAGCTTTGGGGATGGCGGCCTCTGACAAGTCAATCTTCGCTGATTTTGAGCGCGGTGTGCTGGACAAGTACAAACCCGAAAAAGGGCTGATCACATGGCGCTACCGTTCGAAGGAAACCGAAGTTGTGCTGGCCGCCGATCCACGTGGCGTTTCTGTCACGATCGGCTCGGAAAATCACCGCTTTCCGATCGCCGAACTGCGGGAATGGCGCGCGGCCCGATTGCGCCGAGCCTAGCCATCATCTATTGGCTTTTCTAAGCATTTTGGGCAGTCTGCTCATCCAAGAAAAAAGCAAGTCGCCTCGGGGTAGGGGCAAGGGAAGACACCATGGAAAAGATCCCGATGACGCGGGTGGGCCACGCCGCGCTTGAAGCCGAATTGAAGCATCTGAAATCCGTCGAACGTCCGGCGATCATTCAGGCGATTGCTGAAGCGCGGGAACATGGCGACCTTTCCGAAAACGCCGAATACCATTCTGCGCGCGAAAAACAGTCTTTTATCGAAGGCCGCATCAAGGAACTCGAAGGCGTCATCGGCCTTGCCGAAGTGATCGACCCCGCCGCGCTTTCCGGTGCGATCAAATTCGGCGCGACCGTGACGGTCGTCGATGAAGATACCGACGAAGAGAAAACTTGGCAGATCGTTGGCGAGCATGAGGCCAATATCGAAAAAGGGCTTCTCAACATCCGTTCGCCGATTGCGCGCGCGCTCATTGGCAAGGATGTGGGCGACAGCGTGGAAGTCAAAACGCCGGGCGGCGAGAAGTTCTACGAAGTCGTCAATATTGAGTTTCGCTGAACGTAGCGTGCGCAGGGCAGGTATGGCTCCAACGTCATGACGCTTGCCATACACAAACCATACGTGAAACATACCTTGGATTTTACCGTGAACGGAGAGGGCCATGCCCGCCGATAAGGACGAAAATCGCTCGACTCCCTTTGGCCTCTACGACCGAGGCCGTGGAACCCGTGTGACGGGCATCGAGTATGCGGCCGTGGCTCTGACGGTCTTATGGCTTGGAATCTCAGGATATTTTGTGTCCACCCTGCCGCCCGCCTCTGAAACTGGCGAACCTGCCGGTCTGCGCTTCCTGATCACCATGCTGGCGATCTTTTTGCCCGTAGCGATGATCTGGGTCGCCGCCACCGCCGCCCGCGCGAGCCGCGTCATGCGGGAAGAAAGTCAACGTTTACAAGCCGCTATCGACGCCATCCGCCAAGCCTACATCGCCCAGTCGCAGGGCCGGTCGCTGGCAACCGAGCCTTCCGTTGCCCGTAAACTCGACGAAATCGCCGCCGCCACCCGCAACACCGAAACGGCCCTCGCCACCTTCACAACTTCGCGTGATCGCACCACCCAACCCATGCGCCCGAAGCCCGTGGAAGAGCTTCCCGCCAGCGACAACGACCAAGCCCCCCTCCCCCTAGGCACCACCGCCGAAGACTTCGCGGCGCCCTTGGAACGGAAGGACTTTATCAAGGCGATGAACTTCCCCGAGACGGCAGAGGACGAAGAAGGATTTGCCTCTCTTCGCAAGGCTTTAGCCGACAGGGAAGCCAAACAACTCATCCAGGCCAGCCAGGATTTGTTGACGCTTCTCAGCCAAGACGGCATCTATATGGACGATCTCCGCCCCGACCTCGCGCGCCCTGAAGTCTGGCGCCGCTTCGCCGCTGGCGAACGCGGTCGTGTTGTATCTGCGCTTGGCGGAATTCGTGACCGCTCCAGCCTCGCTCTCACTGCCGGACGGATGAAGCAGGATCCCATTTTCCGCGATACGTGCCACCACTTCCTGCGCCGTTTCGACAAGGTTTTCGCGACCTTCGCGGACACGGCGACGGATGCGGAACTGACCGAATTGGCAAATACCAGAACGGCCCGAGCCTTCATGCTCGTGGGTCGAGTGGCTGGGCTATTTGGTTGATTATTCGAACGTTTCCAGCGTCGGAACCAAAGCGGCCAGCGCTTTGAAGCGGTCCGGATCGTCGGTTTCGTAAAAGCGGCGAGTGGTCACGCCCGGCAGTTCGCCAAACGCTTCCATCAGCTTGTTCGGAAACATCGTCTGCGGCACATTGGGGAAACCCTGCACGCTGTTCAGCAACTTGGACGTTGATGACGCACAAGTTCCGGGCTTCTGGTTTCCAAGGCTCAGAGCGCGCTGAAGCAATTCTTCCGCTACAGCTGCCGATAATGGCATTCGCTGAACGACGACATGGTAGGTTTTTCGCGCATGAAAGCGGGTGTAAGCATCTTCGAGGAGCGGCGATGCACCAAACACCACATCGCCACGCTCTACAATCTGCTCGGCCCGGAACGATCCGGCTGGATCCCAGATGACCCTTTGCGACGCGTTGATCAGAAGGGACGTATGCGCTCCTGACCCGCTTTCGTTCGAGATCATCGTGAACAAGACAATCTCTGGCGGGCCGTCGTGCCGGTAGACGGCGCGAGCGACCCGGTCAGGGCCGGAATCAGGGATCTTGGGTGCGTCATTCGTACAGGCAGAAAGTGCTATTCCCGCCGCCGATAAAAGAAAAACACGCCGATGCACGCGCCCACCCCGAAAATTAGAAAGGCCAGATTATCTGGCCCTTCATTAGCTATTGAAAAGAGCGAGGAAAATCAGGATGCCGATGGACACCAGCGCAACTTTGGATGCGACATTGATGAAACCAGCAAAGGTTTTTCCCTGAACGTCGATATTCATTTCACCGTGCTTATGATCAGCCATTTTGCGTTTCCTTCCTGAACGTTTGTTGCGGTTTAGCGGATTAGGATGCGGCTGTCACGCGGTCAAAATGGCTCAGGATTGCGTTCTGGTTTTATGTGATGAAACGACAAACAACCTAATTGGCCAAGACCTGCTATGCCTTTGCCTTCCAATACCATGCCTCGTCAGCCCCCAATTCCCGCGACACCAAACCACGTGTGAGGAGATGGTTGAGGTGCGCGACGGCTTCTACCATAGCAAGGCCGTAAGTGCCCTCGTCGATGGAGCGTTTGAAGAGCGGCGGGAAGCACTCGACGGCGGTTTTGGGTGTGTCGAGATGTTTGAGCAAGCGGCGCAAAGCGCCCTCATGATTGTCGATCAACTGCCGCATCCGGGTTGGCGCGCCTCTGAAGGGGAGTTTGTGCCCGCCCAGAATGAGTTGATCTTCGCGCGCGAGGTCTGCGAAACGGTGGCAGCTTTCCAGCCATTCAGCCAAAGGATCCGCATTGGGTTCGGATGGCATGACCCCGATGTTGGGTGAGATTGACGGGAGGATCTGGTCGCCAGACAGCACCAAGGCCTCTTCTTTGCACCAGAAAGTCAAATGCTCCGGCGCATGGCCATTCCCAACGTGAACATCCCAAGTCCGACCCGCAGCCGAAATCGTGTCGCCCTGTTGGAGCCTTTGGTACCCGACGGGGAGGCGATGGGAGATGTCTGCGAAATTGAACGGGCGTTCTGAGCACCGCTTTGTGTAGATGGCTTCGTTCATTCCGGCGCGACGCCAGAATTGCTTGGCTTGTGATGTGGCTTCAGCCTCCACATCGAGGATGAGCATACGGGAAAGCGCCCAAGCTGTTCGGGAGGCCCAAAGCGTGCAGCCGCGCTCCATGAACCATCCTGCCGCCCCCACATGATCGGGGTGATGGTGGGTAAGAAGGATCCTCTGAACAGGTTTCCCTTTAAGTGGCCCAGCTAAAAGGCCTTCCCAGATCGCGACAGACTTCTTGGTGTAGACACCGCAGTCAACGATCGTCCAGTGATCGCCCTCATCCAATGCGTAGATGTTGACGTGGTCGAGCGTCATCGGCAACGGCAGCCGCAACCAAAGAATACCTTCCGCGACTTCAATCGCTTCGCCCGTTTCTGGCGGGGTTTCCCAAGGGTAGCGGATGCCGATTGCCCCGTCGCCTCTTCCATCCATTACGCTGCGAAGTCCTCAAGTGTGAACGCGTAAAGATCATCTGCCCCGGTGCGGGCATGGTCAAGCAAGGCTGCGTGCTCGGGCAGCAGACGGAGGATAAAGAAGCGGGCAAGTTTTGAGCGCGGCCCTTCGCCGCCCTCGGCGATTGCGGCCTTGAGGTGGTAATGGGCACCGAGAACGCGCGAGAAGGCCAAGAGAAACGGCACGGATCCTGCGAAACGCTCGGCCATGTTGGATTGGGATACCAGCCATTCCACGGATTCACGGAGGGATTCTACAGCTTCCCAAACGGCACCAGCGAGATCCGGGAGCGCGGAGCGGGCTTCTTCGATTTCGGCGGCGACTTCGTCGAGGAGGCGGTAGGCAGCTTCGCCTTTGTCCATCATTTTCCGGCCGACAAGGTCCATCGCTTGAATGCCGTTGGTTCCTTCATAAATGGCCGCAATCCGGACGTCGCGCGAATATTGTGCGGCACCGGTTTCCTCAATGAAGCCCATTCCCCCGAAAACCTGCACGCCGAGTTCCGCCACTCGGATACCTGCCTCAGACCCGTAGGCCTTGGCGATTGGGGTGAGAAGGGCAGCCCGTGCGTTCCAATCGGCGTCCCCATTGGCTGCGGCCATGTCGATTGCTGTCGCGCAGGCGAGAGCGATGGCGCGAGATGCGAAGGTTTCGGCCTTCATCGTCAGCAGCATCCGGCGCACATCGGCGTGCTGGATGATCGGACCCATCTGCTGGCGGTCTTTGGCATAAGCGAGGGCATGCTGGTAGGCGGCCTCGGCGATGCCCACACCCTGCACGCCCACATTAAGACGTGCGTTGTTCATCATCGTGAACATGGCGGCCATGCCCTTGTGGGGTTCGCCGACAAGCCAACCTTTCGCGCCATCGAATTGCATCACGCAGGTAGGGCTGCCGTGGATGCCCATTTTGTGCTCCAGCGAGACGACCTTGAGGGTGTTCGCTTCGCCCAAAGAGCCATCTTCGTTTGGAAGGAACTTCGGCACCATGAAGAGCGAGATGCCCTTTACGCCTGCGACAGCATCAGGAAGCCGCGCGAGGACCAAATGGCACACATTGCCGCCGAAATCATGGTCGCCCCAGGTGATGAAGATCTTTTGACCAGTGATCGCGTAGGTGCCATCTCCGTTAGGTTCAGCCTTGGATTTCAGCGCACCCACGTCAGAACCGGCCTGCGGCTCTGTCAGGTTCATGGTTCCGGTCCATTCGCCAGAAACAAGTTTGGGGATATACAGCGCTTTAATCTCGTCAGAGGCGTGATGCTCCAGCGCTTCCATCTGCCCTTGAGTGAGCAGGGGGTTAAGCCCGAGCGACATGCAGGCTGACGACATTATGTCGTTAAAAAGAACAGTCATGGTTTGGGGAAGCCCCATGCCACCATGTTCAACAGGCGCGGAGAGGCCAAGCCATCCACCTTCGGCAATCATGTGGAACGCATCGGCAAAACCCGGCGATGTTCTGACAACGCCGTTTTCCAGCACGGCTCCTTGCAAGTCACTTCCACGATTTAGAGGTGCGACCGCGCCTTCAATCAGCTTTGCCAATTCCTCCAGAATCGCGTCGACAGTGTCAGGTGTGGCGTCTGCAAATCGCTTTGTCTTGGCCACACTGGAAAAGCCGACCACGCGATCCAGAATGAAACGAAAATCTTCGACGGGGGCGCGGAAGGACATCTTGAACTCCTCGGTTTCGGCAGGTGCTTGGCAAAGCGCGCCGATCAGGGATAGATGACGCGCGGTTATCCATGGCATACACAGTTGCCGCCAACCCAAGCAATTGAAACGCCGCGTCAGAGATCCGATGCAAAAACAGACCACAATTCTCAAACCGGATCACAAGGGAATCGCTGAAGCCGCGAAGCTCTTGGTTCAAGGTGAGCTAGTCTCCTTCCCGACCGAAACAGTTTATGGGCTCGGCGGCGATGCCACGAACGATCATGCCGTAGCTGCAATCTTCGATGCGAAACAAAGGCCAACGTTCAATCCCCTAATCGCTCATGTTCCTAGCGTTGAAGCCGCAAGGAAGCTGACGCAATGGTCCGAGCTTGCCGAGAAGGTAGCTGAGAGGTTTTGGCCAGGTCCATTGACCTTGGTTCTGCCATTGACGGAAGGGCACGGTCTTTCGCCTTTGGTAACGGCGGAACTACCGACAGTAGCGGTCAGGTTACCTGCGCATCCTATCGCGCAAGCGCTCCTAAAAGAGGTGGGCCGCCCGATCGCTGCGCCCTCGGCCAATCCGTCAGGCAGGATTAGCCCGACGTCGGTTGAGCATGTGGTCTCTGGGTTGAATGGCCGGATATCAGCAGTTCTCGATGGGGGAGCTTGCCCAGTTGGCTTGGAATCCACCATTCTGGGTTTGGTCGGCGAGCCCTCATTGCTGCGCGCAGGCGGTGTTCCTGCCGAGCAGCTGGAGGATTTTCTGGGTCTTACGCTGCGCTCAATGGCTCCCGGCGAGACTATTTCGGCGCCCGGGCAATTGGCGTCGCATTACGCGCCTGGAGCGCGCGTGCGTTTGGGGGTGTCCTCGGCTGAAGCTGGGGAAGTCCTGCTTGGTTTCGGGAAAATGGACTGTACCCTGAACTTGTCTGAGAGCGGTGATCTCGTGGAAGCCGCTGCAAATCTGTTCAGCCACCTGCATACGCTGGACGCCCTGAATCCATCTGGAATTGCTGTTGCTCCGATACCGGATGTCGGGTTGGGGCGTGCCATAAATGATCGTCTTTCGCGGGCGGCAGCACCAAGATAGCGCTCAGGCACGCCCGGCCGTTGAAGAAAGCGATGCGGCTTTAACGCCGATCTGCGCCAAGGCTCCGTCCCATTTTGTCGCGCTATCGGAACCAAAAACGAGATATTCATCGTAGTCGGCTGTCAGCCAAGCGTTTTGCGCGATCTCATCTTCCAGCTGCCCACTCCCCCAGCCCGAATATCCCAAAGCAAAAATCGCCCGCGCAGGGCTATTTCCTTTCGCAATGGCCTCTAGGATGCTCCGCGTTGCGGTGAGGGCAAGCCCGTCCGGGAGCAGGGCAGTGTCTTTGGTGGAGCGGTAATCCGAACTATG
>RFUP01000104.1 GCA_009922885.1 Paracoccaceae bacterium | reverse complement strand
TTCGGGGCCGAACACCTCGTTCGGCTCGGCGTCGAGCCTGCGGACTGTCCACTAGCAACGATAGAGGATCGGAGCGGGGCGGAAGTGCTTGCCTCCCTCTCGACAGAGGCGTCGCGAATGGGTCTGCACCATGGCCAGCCCCTACGGGAAGCCTTGCTGATCTGCCCGAACCTTCGCTCCTACCGCCGCAAAGTGCTGATGGAAAAGCGGTTACTTGGTGTTTTGAGACGCTGGGCAGAGCGCTATTCCCCATGGATTGCCGAGCAAGGCGAAGACGGGCTGGTGATCGACATCACCGGATGCAGCCATCTTTTCGACGGCGAGGCCGCCCTGTTCAACAAAGTTCTTTCAGACTGCGCCGCCCTCGGGTTTTCCGCCCGGATCGGTATCGCCGACACCCTTGGGGCGGCTTGGGCATTAGCACATTATGCTGGTGGAAAGGCCCAACCTGCGCGCTCCGGCGACGGTATCGCCAGCGAAGCCAGAGCCACCAGATCGCGCGCGTCGAACCGTCCTGCCCCCAAGCACGAAGCGTTGGGCCAAGGCGGCATCGCGCCTCCCGGAGAAAGCAGAGAGGCCCTCGCCCCTCTTGCCCTGCAAGCCTTGCGCCTGAGGCAAGAGGCGCTGGAAGCCCTCGCACGGTTGGGCTTGCGCCATGTCGAAGATCTATACTCCCAACCCCGGGTGAGCCTTGCGCGCCGTTTCGGCACGGATCTTGTTTTGCGCCTCGATCAAGCGCTTGGCGTCGCGCCGGAGCCCATCTCTCCTGTCAGCCATTCACCCGCCTTTGCCACACGCCTCAGCTTCCCCGAGCCAGTCGCCCATCTGGACGGCCTTCTGGCAGGAATCGACAAGATGTTACCCCACCTCTGCGTGCGCCTGCACCGCGGTGGCATGGGGGCGCGTGTGGTTCGGTTTGAAGCCTACCGTGCGGATGGCGGAATGAGTTGGGTCAGCGTAACCCTTGCACGCCCCACAGATCGCCCAGAAAGCATTCGCGCCCTACTGGCTCTCAAAGCGGGGGAGATCGAGGCGGGCTTAGGGGTGGATATGCTGCGCCTCGTCGTCCAGCATTACGAGAAAATCCGTACCGAAACCACTCGAAGCCCCTTTCTCAGTTCCGCGCCGACCGAGGCCCGCGCTGACGATTTACTCGGGCGCTTGGGCGCCAGATTAGGGCCGGAAAACGTGACGCGTCTTCATCCTGGTGAAAGCCACCTGCCAGATAAATCCTCCATAACTTTCGCCGCCGCTTGGTCAGACCCCTGCAAGGCGTGGCCCATCCGCTCCTCCCGCCCGCTCGCTCTGTGGCGCCCCGAGCAGGTCCACGCACCCAGCATCCCACAGATCCCCTCACAGTTCCGCTGGAGGAGGCGGGAACACAGGATCTGCGAAGCTCTTGGGCCAGAGCGCATTTCCCCTGAGTGGTGGCTCGACCACCCCGAATGGCGCTCTGGTCAGCGCGATTACTGGGAGGTCGTCACCGATTCAGGGGAGCGCCTCTGGCTTTTCTACGCCTACGGGGCCGAAACAAGCGCGGGGTGGTTTTGCTCTGGCTGTTTCCAGTGACGCAAACCACTCAGCGCGCGTAAGACACCATGGTTAGCAACTCATATTCGGCCACCTGATCGCCATCCTGATTGCGCAGCACCACAGTCCAGGCAACTTCGCCATAGCTCTCGGTGCGGCGCGTCTTCCTGCAAACCGTCAGCTGGACCGAAATCGAATCTCCGGGCGAAACAGGCTTCTGGAAGGACAACCCGTTCAAACCTGTATTAGCCAGAACAGGCCCCGGATCCGGTTGCACGAACAAGCCCGCCGCAAAACTCAAAAGCAGATAGCCATGCGCCACCCGCCCCGGGAAGAACGGGTTCGCCTTCGCAGCCTCCTCATCCATATGGGCATAGAAGGTATCCCCCGTGAAATGGGCGAAATGCTCGATATCTTCCAAAGAAATCGTCCGCGCAGGGGTGCGGATGGTCTCTCCGATCTCAAGCTCGTCGAACGTGCGCTGGAACGGATGCTGCAGGCCTGCGCTTTCAGGCGCACCGCGAAGCCACGTACCGGTAATTTTGGAAAGCGTTCGTGGGCTTCCCTGAACCGCCGTGCGCTGCATGTAATGCAAAACAGCGCGGATACCGCCCAACTCTTCTCCACCACCCGCACGCCCCGGCCCGCCATGCACCATATGCGGCATCGGCGCGCCATGACCGGTTGCTTCTGCAGCCGCATCCCGGTCCATAATGTAAAGGCGGCCATGATGTGCAGCGCTCTCAAGAACCATATCTCGCGCAATTTCAGCGTCATGAGTGAAAAGAGAAGCAACGAGCGACCCGCCGCCACGATTGGCCAATGACGCCGCATGGGCCACATCACGATAGGGCATCAACGTGGAAACAGGCCCGAACGCCTCAACCTCGTGCACCGCCTTCGCCGCGTCCGGATCATCGCATTGCAGTAGCATTGCAGGAAGAAAGGCCTGATTAGGGTCACCATCCTGCACATCGAAAGTCTCCGGATCACCCTGGATCAACCGAGCCTCAGCCCGTAATTGAGCGAGCTTGGCCAATACATCCGCTTTCTGGGAATGCGACGCCAACGCGCCAAGGCGTGCCCTTTCATCCGCCGGGTCGGCAGGCGAAATAGCCGCCAGCTTGGCCGTAAGCGCTTCGCCAACATCGCCAATCAAACCCTGCGGCACGATCAGACGGCGCATCGCAGTGCATTTCTGGCCCGCTTTCGTCGTGATTTCCTGCACAGCCTCCTTGATGAACAGATCGAATTCCGGCGACCCCAAAGCAGCATCTGGCCCGAGGATAGCCGCATTCAAACTGTCCTGCTCGGCGGAGAACCGCGTCGAATTCCGAAGGAGGTTCGCGTTCGCCCGAAGTTTGAGCGCCGTATCAGCTGAGCCTGTAAAACTGACCACATCCTGCGGCCCCAGACGATCCAGCATGTCACCAACTGACCCGATCACCAGCTGCACTGCCCCATCCGGCAACAGACCCGATTCAACCATCATCTTGTAGCAAAGGTGGGTCAGATAGCAGGTTTGCGTTGCAGGTTTGATGATCGCAGGAACACCCGCCAAGAGCGTCGGCGCCAACTTCTCCAACATCCCCCAAACCGGAAAATTGAATGCATTTATGTGCAACGCAACGCCTTGGAGCGGCAGCGCGATATGCTGTCCGCCGAAAGCACCTGTCCGCCCGAATGATTCAACCGCCCCGTCGATCCAGACTTTTCCATCCGGCAATTCACGACGTCCTTTGGCGGCGTAAACCATCAAAGTTCCAATGCCACCTTCAATATCGACCCGGCCATCTCTCAGCGTAGCTCCGGTGAGAGGGTTAACGGAAAATAGCTCGGCTTTGCGCGCTCCCAGATAAGCGGCAAGTGCCTTCAACATCCGGGCGCGATCATGGAACCCCATGGCCCGCAGCGCTGGGCCACCAACATTGCGTGCATGATCGAGGGCCGCTTGCACATCCCAACCGCCATTCATCGCCCTTGCAATGGGCTTCCCGGTGACTGGGCCGACAATTTCATTCGCCGCTGCTCCCGCAACAACCCAGCGCCCTGCGATATGGCTTTCAGATACCAACATGGTTCTCTCCTCCCAGACTTGCGGGAAAGATGACTGAACGTCGAAACCAATGCAACACTCTTGACCGTTCGGTCGGTTTTGTGCTGCAACTGCCACATCACAGGTTCCAGGGAGAGGGCCTGCGCCTTAGGGCGAGGGAGGGAAGATGACACCAGAAGAACGCGCAAAGCGGTCTGCCGAAGCGATGTGGGCCCAAGATGCGGCCACGCAAGCGCTTGGAATGGAAATCGTTTCCATCGCGCCAGGGCGCGCCACCATGACCATGCGTGTCCGTCCCGACCATTTGAACGGGCACAAAATGTGCCACGGCGGCTTCATCTTTCTCTTGGCCGACAGCGCCTTCGCATTCGCATGCAACAGCTACAACCAGCTCGTTGTTGCCCAAGAAAACACCATCATTTTCCTGTCTCCAGGCAAGGAAGGCGAATTGCTCACAGCAGTTGCCGAGGAACAGCACCTTGCAGGCCGCTCAGGCATCTATGACGTCACTGTTACGGGCGAAGACGGACGCAAGGTCGCGCTCTTCCGCGGATTAAGCCGTAGCATCAAAGGCCAACACTTTAGCGAAGAATAACGGGAGCAAGACATGAGAGAAGCCTATATCTGCGAGGGCCTGAGAACGCCCATCGGCCGCTATGCGGGCTCGCTCTCCAGCGTACGCCCCGACGATTTGCTTGCTGGCGTCATTCGCGATCTCGTTGCAGGGCGCGACCTCAAAATCGATGAAGCCCTGATGGGATGCGCCAACCAGGCAGGTGAAGACAACCGCAACGTCGCCCGAATGGCCGTCTTGCTAGCAGGCCTCGGCGAAGGCGTTCCCGGTGCCACGATAAACCGCCTTTGTGGGTCAGGCCTCGATGCGATTGGCTCGGCTGCACGCGCCGTAAAGGCCGGTGAGGCCGATCTCATTCTCGCAGGTGGCGTGGAATCTATGTCGCGCGCGCCTTTTGTGATGGGCAAAGCCGACAACGCCTTCTCCCGCGCGGCAGAAATCTATGACACCACGATTGGCTGGCGTTTCGTCAACAAGGCGATGCACAAGGCATTCGGGACCGACTCAATGCCCGAAACTGCAGAAAACGTTGCCGCCGACTTCGGTATTTCCCGCGAGGATCAGGACACATTCGCGCTGCGCTCTCAAACCCGCGCCACTGCTGCCATCGCGTCCGGCCGACTGGCTCGCGAAATCTCCCCTGTGTTGATTCCTCAGCGCAAAGGCGATCCGATCCGCGTCGACACAGACGAGCACCCCCGCGCCACCACTTTGGAAAAGCTGGCCTCGCTGCCCACGCCTTTCCGGCAAGGCGGCTCTGTGACCGCCGGGAACGCCTCGGGCGTGAACGACGGGGCGGCAGCGGTGTTCATTGCGTCGGCTGAAGCAGTCAAAAAATACGGCCTCACGCCTCGGGCCCGCATCGTTTCTATGGCCACCGTGGGTGTTCCACCCCGCATCATGGGCATTGGCCCTGCTCCGGCCACACAAGCCCTGTTGGATCGCCACGGCCTGAAGATTTCGGACATTGATATGCTCGAAGTCAACGAGGCCTTCGCCGCGCAAGCGCTTGCCTCGCTGCGCCAACTCGGGCTTCCGGATGACGCCGACCACGTCAATCCGCACGGCGGCGCGATTGCTCTTGGCCACCCGCTCGGCATGTCCGGCGCGCGCCTTGCTATCTCGGCGTCCCTGTCGCTCGAAGACATGGGCGGCAAACGGGCTATCTGCTCAATGTGCATCGGCGTAGGCCAAGGCATCGCTCTAATGATGGAGGCTGTGTGATGAAAGATCTCTCCCCGAAAAAAGGCGATCTCGAATCCATCGAACTCGCAAGCCGGGATGAAATCGCGGCGCTTCAACTCGAACGGATGAAATGGTCACTGAAGCACGCCTATGAAAACGTGCCGCATTACAAAGCTGCCTTCGACGCCAAAGGCGTGCATCCGGACGATCTCAAATCCCTCGCCGACCTGTCGAAGTTCCCTTTCACAACGAAGCAGGACCTCCGCGCCAATTACCCGTTCGGCATGTTCGCTGTGCCTCGCGCGCAGGTGAAACGCATCCATGCGTCCTCCGGCACAACCGGGCAACCGACCGTCGTGGGCTACACGGAAAACGACCTCGCCAACTGGGGGCAAGTCGTTGCACGTAGCCTCCGGGCTTCTGGCCTGCGCGCCGGCGACATCCTTCACAACGCCTACGGCTACGGCCTTTTCACTGGCGGTCTCGGCATCCATCTAGGCGCAGACACTCTGGGCCTGACCACCGTGCCGATTTCTGGCGGCATGACCCCGCGCCAAGTCCGATTGATCGAGGATTTCAAACCGGACGGCATCACGGTCACCCCCTCCTACGCGCTCTCCATCCTCGATGAATTCAAGGCACAAGGTCTCGACCCCCGCGCCTGTTCGCTCAAAGTCGGCATCTTCGGCGCCGAACCCTGGACCAATGCGATGCGCCGCGAAATTGAAAACGCATTCGACATGCACGCGGTCGATATCTATGGCCTCTCCGAAGTCATGGGGCCGGGTGTCGCCAATGAATGCGTCGAAACCAAAGACGGCCTGCATATCTGGGAAGATCATTTCTATCCGGAAATCATCGACCCTATTACAGGCGAAGTCCTACCGGATGGCGAGATGGGCGAACTGGTGTTCACCTCCCTCACCAAGGAAGCCTTCCCGGTTATCCGTTACCGCACCCGCGACCTTACGCGCCTTCTCCCCGGAACCGCCCGCTCGATGCGGCGCATGGAGAAAATCACAGGCCGCTCTGACGACATGATCATCCTGCGCGGGGTGAACGTGTTTCCAACCCAAATCGAAGAGCAACTCATGCAAGTCTTCGATCTCGCACCTCATTTCCAGATCGAACTGTCTCGCACTGGCCGCATGGACGAGATGCGCATCTTGACGGAAGCGGCCATCGGCATCAACGATCCGGATCGGCGCATTGCAGCAGGAAAGTCGCTTGCCAGCCGGATCAAGCAAACGATCGGCGTCAGCGTGAAAGTAGACGTGTTAGACACTGGAAAGGTTGAGCGCAGCCAAGGTAAAGCCGTTCGTATCGTGGATAAACGCCCGAAGGAAAACTGATGGCACGAGGCCTCGCACGCGACCATGACGAAAAGAAAACCACTCTTCGGAAGGGCGCTGCGAGGTATTTCGCAGCGAACGGCTTCGACCGCGCGTCTATGTCAGGGGCCGCCCGCCAGCTTGGTGTCTCCAAGGCATTGATTTACCACTACTGGCCATCGAAAGAGGACCTGCTCTTCGACATATTCGATGATCACTTCACCGAGTTGCTAGAGGCCGCTCAAGCAGCGCGCTCAAAAGGGCTTCCCGGGCTAATTGCCGCCATTCTGGCTGCCTATGAGGATGCCGATCCCGAACACAAACTCCAACTCGATGCGCTTAAGCTGCTGCCCGAAGAGAAGCAGGTGCCTCTATTGGCCGCACAGCGTCGCTTGGTTGCCATGATGTCCGAAGCCGTGGCCGAAGTGGCCCCAGAACTCACGCCGGACAAGCTGCGTGCGGCTGTCATGACAATCTTCGGGATTCTCAACTGGGTTTACATGTGGCATCGCCCGGGTAAGGGCATGACCAGAAGTGAATACGCCTCAATGGCAGCTGATTTCGTGATGGGCGGATTGAACCGGATCCGCTCCGAGTAATCCCTTCCTAACAAGTCTTCCAAACTCGGTGGCCCTTGCAAGCACCGTGTGCTCGTGCATCTTCAGGATATGGATCCATTAGCCCCCCTCATCGATGCTCTCCACGCCGAAGGCCGCCTGCGCGTCTGGTCTCTCGTCATAACCGTTTTTGGCGATAGCGTTCAGCACCGTGGCGGCCGCATCTCGACGGCACGCTTGCA
>RFUP01000103.1 GCA_009922885.1 Paracoccaceae bacterium | reverse complement strand
CAGCACGGCGTGACGTTCTCCGCCGCATTGGCCGCTGGCGGCCTGAAACCCTTCTGCGCCATGTATTCCACCTTCCTCCAGCGCGGCTACGATCAGGTCGTGCACGATGTTGCAATCCAGCGCCTCCCTGTCCGCTTCGCGATCGACCGCGCAGGTCTCGTCGGTGCCGATGGTGCAACCCACGCAGGCAGCTTCGACACCGCCTTCCTCGCCAACCTGCCCGGCATGGTCGTGATGGCCGCCGCAGATGAAGCCGAACTCGTCCACATGGTCGCCACCGCTGCCGCACATGATGATGGCCCCATCGCCTTCCGCTTCCCGCGTGGCGAAGGCGTCGGCGTCGAAATGCCCGAACGCGGCGTTCCCCTCGAAATCGGCAAGGGCCGCATGGTGCGCCAAGGCAAAGGCGTCGCCGTGCTGTCTTTCGGCACCCGCTTGTCGGAAGTGATGAAAGCCGCCGAAGCGCTCGAAGGCCGGGGCATTTCCCTCACGGTCGCCGATGCTCGCTTCGCCAAACCACTCGACCGCGACCTCATTCTTGATCTCGCAGAAAGCCACGAAGCGCTCATCACCATCGAAGAAGGCGCCGTCGGCGGTTTCGGCAGCCACGTCGCGCAGCTTCTGGCTGATGAGGGCGTCTTCGACAAAGGCCTCCGCTTCCGCTCCATGGTCCTGCCGGACAGTTTCATCGATCAGGCCAGCGCCGAAGACATGTATGCCGTCGCGCAAATGAACGCAGACCACATCGAAGCAAAAGTGCTCGACGTGCTGGGCGTCAAGATGCTTGGCATCAGGGCCTGATCCGCTTTCTGGCTCGACTTTTAATGAGGGTGTGCCGGTCAGCGCACCCGCAATGGTTCCAATCGTCTAGAAAATTATGCAAAAAAATGCACCTCCCCGAAGTTTTGTCTTGCGAGGCCCTGAGCACAATGCATTATACCGCATAAGTAGCGGATTCGGAGGAGGAGTCCGTTTGGGGGCTTTGTGCTAGAATAGGCCGTGCCCGCCAGCGCTGCCGGATGCGAACCCGGCTCAGGGAGGAAACCATGTCCGGAAATGCCGCCACCTATTTCGTAGACCGCCACATCGAGGAAGGCCGGGGCGCTAAATCCGCCTATCGCGAGGCCACCGGCTCCAAGCGCTCCCTGTCTTACGCCGAGCTGGCCGATGGCTCCGGCAAAGTCGCCGATGCGCTGCGCCGTCACGGCATCCGCGCCGAAGAACGCGCTTTGATGCTAGTGTTGGACCAGATCGAATGGCCGCAGATCTTCTTCGGTGCCCTCAAGGCGGGCGTGATCGCGGTTCCCCTGAACACGCTCCTCGCCACGCAGGTCTATGACTTCATCCTGAAAGACAGCCGCGCCCGCTGCCTCTTCGTCTCCGCCGAACTCTGGCCTGTGGTTGAACCAGTAATCAAGAACGCCGACTCGCTCCGTGTTGTCGTCGTGATCGGCGGCGATCAGGCCCCCGATGGCACACTAAGCTGGCGCGCCTTCATGTCAGACGCCCTCCCGCGGCCGCCTGTCGAAGTCTCCTCCGATGAAACCGCCTTCTGGCTCTATTCCTCGGGTTCCACTGGCCAGCCCAAAGGCGTCCGCCACGTGCACTCTTCACTGAAAGCCACAGCCGACACCTATGGCGCACAAGTGCTCGGCATAACCGAAGAAGACACCGTCTATTCCGCCGCGAAGCTCTTCTTCGCTTACGGTCTCGGCAACGCGCTCACCTTCCCGCTCTCCGTGGGTGCAACAACAGTTCTGCTCCCCGGCCGCCCGACGCCAGATGGCGTTTCCGCGATCCTCGATGCAGAGAAGCCCACAATCTTCTGTGGCGTTCCTACGCTCTACGCTGCCATGGTCCATTATTGGGAAAGCAATGCAGTGCCGAAAGCGCCCTTGCGCCGCTCTATCTCCGCAGGCGAGGCCCTTCCCGCCGAAATAGGCAAGAAGTGGCTCGGCCATTGGGGCGTCGATATTCTGGATGGCGTTGGCTCCACCGAAATGCTGCACATCTTCCTCTCCAACAAACCCGGCGATGTTGAGTATGGCACCTCCGGCACTGCGGTTCCCGGTTACGAAGTCCGTCTCGTCGACGAAGCAGGCAAGGACGTACCCGCTGGCGAAATCGGGGAACTCGTCGTGCGAGGGGCCAGCGCCGCCGACGGCTACTGGAACCAGCGCAACAAGAGCCGCTCGACCTTCGAAGGCGAGTGGACCCGCACAGGCGACAAATACGAACGCACCGAGGCAGGCCGCTTCGTTTACTGCGGTCGGACGGACGACATGTTCAAGGTCTCGGGCATCTGGCTCAGCCCGTTCGAGGTGGAACAGGCTCTGATTTCGCACCCCGCCGTGCTTGAAGCCGCCGTCGTCGCTAAACGTGATGATGACGGGCTGGAAAAGCCGAAAGCCTTCATCGTACTCAAGCCCGGCCACGCCGCCGACGAACTGGAGAGCGTGAAAGAGCACGTGAAGAACGCCATCGGCAAATGGAAATACCCCCGCTGGATCGACATCGTCTCGGAACTGCCCAAAACCGCCACGGGCAAGATCCAGCGCTTCAAACTGCGTGAGGCCTCCTGATGGCATGGGGTGACGCGCGGATAACAGCGGGCGGCAAGGAACTCGAAGTCCGCTATGCCGGCCCGGCACCCGAAACCGCCCCAACCATCGTCCTCCTGCACGAAGGCCTCGGCTCCGCAGGCCTCTGGCGCGACTTCCCCGAACGCCTCACCGCTGCAACAGGCTTCGGCGTTGCCGCCTATTCCCGCGCGGGGTATGGCCGTTCCGATGCGGCCGAACTGCCCTTCCCGCTCGACTACATGACTCGCGAAGCGGTCGATGTTCTCCCCGAAGTCCTTGATGCCATCAGCTTCCGCCGTGGCGTGTTGATGGGCCACTCCGACGGCGCAACCATCGCCGCGATCTATGCGGGTTCGGTTATCGATCACCGTGTGCGCGGAACGATCCTCATGGCCCCGCATTTCTTCACCGAATCCATGGGCCTCGCCGAAATCGCCAAAGCGAAAGAAGCCTTTGCCACCACCGATCTCAAGTCCCGCATGGCCAAACACCACGCCGATCCTGAACGCACTTTCCGCGGTTGGAATAACGCCTGGCTTGCCGATGGGTTCAAGGCGTGGAACGTCGGCGATGTGATCGACTATTTCCGCATTCCAACCCTCGCCATCCAAGGCCGCCAAGACCAATACGGCACACTCGCCCAGATCGCCGAAGTCGAAACCCGAAGCTACGCTCCGGTCGATGTCGCCATCCTCGAAGAGTGCCGTCACTCCCCGCATCAGGACAAGCCCGATGAAGTTCTAGTCCACGTCGCCGAATTCTGCGCCCGCCTAGAGCGCTTGGAAGCCGAAGTCGTCGCCCTTGCCTGAGCCTTACATCCCCGGCCAAACGCCTCGCCCTCCCGATGGGGCTTACGATCATCTGCGCTCATCCGTCCGCAACGGCATGTCACCCGAAGATCTCGCCACCTGCCCCGCTTTCGTGGAAGGCCTGCGCCTTCTGGATAGCGGATGGTTCTGGGAGGCCCACGAAGTCCTCGAACCCGTCTGGATGGCCAGCCCGCCTAACAGTCGCGAACGTAAGGCCGTCAAAGCCCTGATCCAGATCGCGAATGCACGCCTCAAGGCCCGCATGGGCATGAACCGCGCCGTCGCGCGTCTTCTCGTGGAAGCTACAGGAATTATCGCAGAGTTGGGGGATCAACCCGTCTTGGGTCTCGAAGCAGATTCGCTCCGCTCAAGGCTCCGTTGACGGTAAGCCAAATTATGCAATAAATTGCATAATTCCGACTGAGCGTAATATCCATCACCCCTAATATACTGTTTTTGGGCCGCTTATTTATTAGCACTATTTTGCACTATAGTCTTCCCAAGAGCCTCATCCAGCATTATAGTGCACTCAAGATGTTCAGGGAGACGCGCCATGACCAAGATGATTGATTTCCAGACCGACCCCAGCAAATACCGCCACTGGCGCGTCGACTACGAGGGCGACATCGCGACTCTCTACATGGACGTAGACGAGAACGGCGGACTCTTCGAGGGCTACCAGCTCAAGCTCAATTCCTACGACCTCGGCGTCGACATCGAGCTGAACGACGTTGTGCAGCGCATGCGCTTCGAACATCCCGAAGTCAAAGTCGTGGTCATGAAGTCCGGCAAAGAAAAAGTATTCTGTGCGGGCGCGAACATCCGCATGCTGGGCGGCGCGTCCCACGCCCACAAAGTGAACTTCTGCAAATTCACCAACGAAACCCGCAACACCTTCGAAGCCGCCGAAGCCGACAGCGGCCAGAAATACATCGCTGCCGTGAAAGGCGCTTGCGCTGGTGGCGGTTACGAACTTGCCCTCGCCTGCAACTACATCATGCTGACCGACGATTCCTCGTCGAACGTCTCGCTCCCCGAAGTGCCGCTGCTGGCCGTTTTGCCGGGCACCGGCGGCCTCACCCGCGTCACCGACAAGCGCAAGGTTCGCCGCGATCTTGCCGATGTATTCTGCTCGGTCGAAGAAGGCGTCAAAGGCAAGCGCGCCGTCGATTGGCGCCTCGTCGACGAAGCAGTTCCCAACTCGAAATTCGACACTGTTGTGGCTGAACGTGCCCGCCAGTTTGCAGATGCCTCCGCCGCGAAAGCCGCCAAAGGCATCACCCTCGGCCCGCTCAACCGCACCATCGCGGAAGACGGCTCCGTTACCTATAGCCTCGTCGAGATTGCCGTGGATCGTGCCGCACGCCGCGCCACCATCACCCTGCACGGCCCCGACCGAGGCGTTCCCGCCTCCACCGATGCACTGGTCGCAGAAGGCGACCAATCCTGGATGCTGCGCCTTGTTCGCGAATTCGAGGACGCGATCCTGCACCTCCGCCTCAATGAGATGGAGCTCGGCCTCTGGGTGTTCCGCACTCAAGGCGACGCCGACGCCGTTCTCGCCCATGAGGCCTTCATGCTGGCGAACAAAGACCACTGGCTCGCCAACGAAATCCTGCAACTCTGGAAGCGCACACTGAAGCGCGTCGATGTCACCTCCCGCTCCATCGCCACACTCGTTGAGCATGGCAGCTGCTTCGCTGGCCCCCTCGCCGAGCTGATCTGGGCCGGCGACCGTAGCTATATGATGGAAGACGAGTTCGAAGGCGATAACCGTCCGATCGCCACCGTCCGCCTCAGCGAAGGCAACTTCGGCACCTACCCGATGGGCAACGACATCACCCGCCTGCAAACCCGCTTCCTCGCAGAGCCGGAGCATGTGGAAGCACTCAAGGGCCACATCGGCGAAGAAATCGAAGCCGACAACGCCCGCGACCTCGGCCTCATCACCTACGCCTTCGACGACATCGACTGGGACGACGAAATCCGCATCTTCATGGAAGAACGCGCCTCGTTCAGCCCCGACGCGATGACCGGCCTCGAAGCCAACATCCGCTTCGCTGGCCCGGAAACGATGGAAACCCGCATCTTCGGCCGCCTCACCGCATGGCAGAACTGGATTTTCAACCGCCCGAACGCCACTGGCACGGAGGGCGCCCTTCAGCGCTACGGCACCGGTGTGCGTGGCGACTATAACATGCAGCGCGTCTAACGCTGCCAATGGCAGGGGCAACCCCGCCTCTCCGGACTCCGGCGTAACGTCGGTACCGCACAAAGCGCAGATGGGGTCGCTCCCCATCACCCATGGAGGAAGAAATGCTCGATCTTATTAACGTCTCTTACGACACCCTGATCCCCAATAACGTGGGCCTAAGCACCGACAAGCGTGTGCTCAAGGCTTTGGAAAAATGGCACCCCGGTTACATCAACTGGTGGAACGACCTGATCCCCGACAACTTCCAGAAGTCGCTCGTCTACCTCCGTACCGCAGTTTCGGTCGACCCGAAGGGCTGGGCAAAGTTCGACTACGTGAAGATGCCGGAATACCGCTGGGGTATCCTGCTCGCGCCGCAAGTCGAAGGCCGCACCATTCCTTGCGGCGAGCACGCAGGCCAGCCTGCATGGCAAGAAGTCCCCGGTGAATACCGCAACATGCTCAAGCGCCTGATCGTGATTCAGGGTGATACAGAGCCTGCTTCGGTCGAACAGCAGCGCTTCCTCGGCCGCACCGCACCTTCGCTCTACGACATGCGCAACCTCTTCCAGGTCAACGTGGAAGAAGGCCGTCACCTCTGGGCCATGGTCTACCTGCTCCACAAGTACTTCGGCGCCGATGGCCGCGAAGAAGCTGATGATCTGCTGCGCCGTCAGTCCGGCTCCGAAGAAGCGCCGCGTATGCTCGGTGCCTTCAACGAAGAAACGCCCGACTGGCTCTCGTTCTTCATGTTCACCTACTTCACCGATCGTGACGGCAAGATGCAGCTCGAATCGCTGGCCCAATCCGGCTTCGATCCGCTCTCGCGCACCTGCCGCTTCATGCTCACCGAAGAAGCGCACCACATGTTCGTGGGCGAAACCGGTGTGGGCCGCACCATCGAACGCACCTGCCAGATCATGGCAGAGAACGGCATCGACGATCCCTACGACATCGAGAAAATCCGCTCCTTCGGCGTGATCGACCTGCCGACCATCCAGAAGAAGCTGAACCTGCACTACACCCTCTCGCTCGACCTCTTCGGTCAGGAAGTCTCCACCAACGCCGCCAATGCCTTCAACTCGGGCATCAAGGGCCGTTACATGGAGAACCGCATCGACGACGACCACAAGCTGACCAACGCCACCTACCCCGTGTGGGACATGGTCGATGGCAAGCTCGTGCGCCACGAAGTGCCCGCCCTCACCGCAATCAACATGCGTCTGCGCGATGACTACTCGCGTGATGCGGCTGGTGGTGTTGGCCGCTGGAACAAGATCATCGAAAAGGCGGGCATCGCCTTCGAGATGAAGCTCCCGCACGAAGCCTTCAACCGCAAGATCGGCGTCTTCGCGAACCACAATTTCAACCCCGAAGGCCAGCTGGTTTCGGGCGCGGAATTCGACAAGGGCATCAACGACTGGCTGCCGAACAAGGCAGATGGCGACTTCATCCAATCGCTGATGAACCCCGTCTACGAACCCGGCAAATACGCAAGCTGGATTTCGCCGCCGAAAGTCGGCATCGACAACAAACCCGGCGACTTCGAATATGTGAAGTTGCACATGGCCTAATGCCTGCACCGGGGGGTGGGTCACTGCCCCCCGGACCGCCACCGCAAAGGGCTTGTCACCAGCCCGTTACGCTGACGGTCCAGACGCGAACAGGACCAGACGAGGGAGGAAACACGATGATGACCGACCGCAAAATCGCCCACGCGCCCCGCACCACCAAACTGGCGCAAGACGTGGCGAACATGAATTCCACCTGCATTGGCTGCACCTCTTGTGGAGGGATTTGCCAAGCGATGCTGGAAATGATGATGCTGCCGGATGTCGTCCTGAATGCAAGCGGAGCACGCGCATGAACAAACCGATCAAACAACACCTGATCGACCCGGAAATCTGCATCCGCTGC
>RFUP01000102.1 GCA_009922885.1 Paracoccaceae bacterium | reverse complement strand
AATCATCGAAAAGCCTGCCGCGCGCCCCTCCGAGGCTGAGGTTAACGCGCGCCTCAAAGCCTTGGCCGAACGTTATGCCAAGGCCGGCGGCTTGGGCATGCAGGTGCTCAACCTCTTGGGCAGCCGCGCCGAGAACCTCCTTGATCGCCTGCCTGCGCCCGCCCGCAACGGCCTCACCCAAGCCACGGAAAAAGCACTCAAATCCGCCGTGAAAGCGGCACAAGCGAGCCGTGGCGTGGTGGCCGATCAACCGGGCTGGCTCACCACCGCCGTTTCCGCCGCCATGGGGGCTGCGGGCGGCGCAGGAGGCCTGCCCACGGCTTTGGCCGAACTTCCTGTCACGGTCACGATCCTTTTGCGCGGGGTGCAGGCCGTTGCCGCCGAACACGGCTTCGATCCCGCCGAGGAAAGCGTGCAATTCGACTGTTTGCAGGTGCTCTCGGCTGCTGGCCCTCTGGAGGCTGACGATGGCTCCGAGCTTGCTTTCATCGCCGCCCGCATGACCCTCACAGGCCCCGCGCTTAATCGCCTTCTGGCCTCCGTCGCCCCCCGCTTGGCCGCCGCCTTGGGGCAGAAACTCGCCGCCCAAGCCGTGCCGATCATCGGGGCCGTTGCAGGGGCGGCCACGAATTACGCTTACACCGCCTATTATCAGGAAATCGCCCATGTCCAGTTCGGCTTGCGCCGATTGGCCATCGAGGCCGAAACCGATGAACGCGCCCTCAGAGAGCGGTTCATCCAGATGATCCCTGCGCGGAAAATCCTGAAGGGTTAAGCCTGCTCCAACCCGGCCAGATACGCCATCACCGCAGGCCGCACGGTTTCCGAGCCCTTGCGCCGCTCAGCATCGATCACGGCACGCACCGCGCGCAAATCCACCCGCCGCAGCATATGCTTCACTGGTCCAACTGAGGCAGGCCGCATCGACAGCATCCGGAACCCGATTGCAGCAAGGCAAATCGCCTCAATAGGCCGCCCCGCATCCTCGCCACAGAAGGAAAGCGAAGTATCCGTCGCAGTGCTGATGCCCACAATGCCTTCGAGGAAATTCATGAAAGAGGTGTTCAGCGTGTCGTAGCGCCGTCGCACCCGCTCGTTCTCGCGGTCAGCGGCAAAGAAGAACTGCTTCAGATCGTTGCCGCCAATCGAGAGGAACTGCACTTCCTCGAAAAACGCGCGCGGCGCGAAAGCCAGCGACGGCGTTTCCAGCATCGCGCCCACTTCGATCACCTCAGGCACCTTGTGGCCAAGAATACGCTCGCGCTCGATGGCCTTGTCCATCTCGTCGCGGGCTGCACGATATTCGGAATATTCCGCCACGAAGGGGAACATCACGGTCAATGGCCGCCCGTTCGCCGCCCGCAAAAGCGCCTGCAACTGCATCCGAAGAATGCCGGGTTTGTCGAGCCCCACACGGATCGCGCGCCAGCCCAGAGCCGGGTTCGGCTCGTCGTTCGGCTTCATATAGGGCAGCACCTTATCCGAGCCGATATCAAGCGTGCGGAACACCACGCGCCGCCCCTTCGCGGCATCAAGCACGCGGCTGTAAAGCGCTGAAAGCTCAGAACGCCTCGGCATCTGGTTGCGCACGAGGAACTGCAATTCCGTGCGGAAAAGCCCCACGCCTTCCGCGCCCGATCCTTCCAGCGACGGCAGATCGGCCATAAGCCCTGCGTTCATATGCAGCGCAATCGTCTCGCCGCAAAGCGTGGTTGCTGGCACATCGCGGATCGAGGCATAGCGCTTCTGCGCTTCCGCCTGCATCGCGATCTTGTCGCGGAACGCCGCTGAAACCGTATCTTCCGGGCGCAGGTGCACAATGCCCTGATCGCCATCCACCATGATCGGATCGCCGTTCAAAGCCTCGGTGGTAATCCGCTCGGCATGCACGACCAAAGGAATGGCCAGCGCCCGCGCCACGATGGCGGCATGGCTCCCCACCGAGCCTTCTTCCAGCACGATCCCCTTGAGCTTGCGCCCGTAATCCAGAAGCTCCGCAGGCCCGATATTGCGCGCAATCAGGATCGGATCGGGCGGCATTTCCGCGCCAGTATCGCGGCCTTGCCCCGTCAGGATGCGCAACAGGCGGTTCGAGAGGTCATCCAGATCGTGCAAACGGTCGCGTAAGTACGCATCCGTCACTTGGCTCATACGGGCGCGGGCGGCGGATTGTTCTTTCTCCACGGCCGCTTCGGCCGAAAGGCCGCGCCCGATATCCTCTTCCATGCGCCGCATCCAGCCCTTGGAATTGGCAAACATCCGGTAGGCTTCCAGCACTTCCAACTGCTCGGCATCGCCCATCTGTGCGCCTTCGAGCATCTGGTCGACCGAGACGCGCAGCTTTTCCACCGCCTCGCCAAGGCGCACCAATTCCTTTTCGGGATCATCCGCCACCGGATTGGTCACCACCACACGTGGCTCATGCAGCCACACATGGCCGGTCGCCGCACCTTCCTGCCCGCATGTGCCCCGGATCAACACAGGCTGCTTGTGGCGCGCGGTCATCGCAGCCGAGTTGTCGCCCACGAAGGCACCAAGCTCGGTCATTTCGGCCAGAACCATCGCGACCACTTCGAGCGCATACACCTCGTCGCCCGAATATTCCCGCGCTTCCTTCGACTGCACCACGAGAACGCCCAGCGTCTCGCCCAAGCGCTGAACCGGCACACCGAGGAAGGACGAGTAAATCTCTTCGCCCGTTTCCGGCATGTAGCGGAACCCCTTGGTCGAGGGCGCATCGGCGGTGTTGACGATCTGCCCCGTCCGCCCCACACGGCCCACAAGGCCTTCGCCAAGCTTCATCCGCGTCTGGTGCACGGCCTCTTTCTTGAGGCCCTCGGTCGCACACAACTCCAGCGTTTCGGCATCACGGAACAGATAGATCGAGCACACTTCGGTGCCGATGGAATCAGCGATGAGATGGGTGATCAGGTCGAGCCGCGCTTGCCCTGCACGGTCTTCGGCCATCGTATCCCTGAGCCGCCTCAACAGTTTGCGGCTGTTACTCTCAATGCGATCAGGCATCTGGGTCCTCGTTCTCCCTGCCTAACCTATAGGCGAGGAGAGGGGGGGAGGGGAACAGGAAAAGGAGGCCTACAAAGGGCACCCCGCCGCCTTTGCTTGCGAAACGGGCAAAGCCGCAAAAGAAAACGCGGCCCACTTGGCGCCGCGTTTCCGAAATCGTGAAGGGGCTAACCCGATCAGGCCTTGTCGAGCTCGAAAGCATCATGAAGCGCCTGCACAGCCAGCTCCATGTACTTGCGGTCGATCAGCACAGAGATCTTGATCTCGGAAGTCGAGATCACCTTGATGTTGATGTTGTCGCGCGCCAGCGTGTTGAACATCTTGGCCGCAACACCCGCATGGCTCCGCATGCCGATGCCCACCACGGAAACCTTCGCCACATCGGTGTCGACGATCAGCTCGTCATAGGCGATGAGGCCCTTGGCTTTCGCATCTTCCATCGCCTTCTTGGCGCGCTCGACCTGGTTGGTCGGGCAAGAGAAGGTCATATCGGTCACGGCACCCGGGTGCGCGTCATCGTAATTCTTCTCGGAGATGTTCTGAACGATCATGTCCACGTTCACACCCGCATCGGCCAAGGGGCCGAAGATGGCCGAGGCAACGCCGGGGCGATCCTCGATGGTGAAGAGAGTGATCTTGGCTTCGTCACGCGAAAAGGCGACGCCGCTAACGACTTTCGATTCCATGATTTCCTCCTCGTCGCAGACCAGGGTTCCGGATGTTTCGTCAGTATCCTCGAAAGAGGAGAGAACGCGCAAACGCACCTTGAAGCGCATCGCGAGTTCGACCGAACGGGTTTGCAGCACTTTCGCTCCGAGCGACGCCAGTTCCAGCATCTCCTCGAAAGCGATCTTTTCCAGTTTACGCGCCTTGTCAGAAACGCGCGGGTCGGTGGTGTAAACGCCATCGACGTCGGTGTAGATATCACAGCGTTCCGCATCGAAGGCCGCCGCGAAGGCCACAGCCGTGGTATCAGAGCCGCCACGGCCCAACGTGGTGATCCGGCCTTCCGCCGAAATCCCTTGGAAGCCCGCCACAACCGCGACCTTGAAACCTTCCGCGAATTTCGCGTCGATATTCTCGCGCGGGATCGACATGAAACGCGCCGAACCATGGGCAGAAGTGGTGTTGATCGGAACCTGCCAGCCCTGCCACGAGCGTGCCGGAACGCCCATTTCTTGCAACCGCAGCGCCATCAGGCCCGCCGTCACATTCTCGCCCGAGGCCACGACCGCATCGTATTCACGCGCGTCATAGAGCTTCGAGGTGCCTTCCACATAGCCCACGAGCTTATTGGTCTCGCCCGACATGGCCGAAACGATGACGATCACGTCATAGCCGCGTTCGACCTCTTTCTGCACCTTCTTCGCGGCATTTTCGATCCGCTCGAGGTTGGCCACCGAGGTGCCGCCGAATTTCATCACGAGGATGGGCATATCATACTCCCAGACCCTAAATTGGGCGCGGTGTAGCGGGCATCGCCGGAGCGCGCAAGGGGAAGTGAAGGGCCTTTCGTCGCGGTGGCATGGAGGGGGCGCTGCCCCCTCTGCCTTCGGCATTCACCCCCGGGATATTTCCGAAAGAGAAAATGTGATTACGGCGCCCGGTGTTTCGCCGCGCGCCGAGATCGGCGCTGTTGCCCTTCATATTGGCGCAAGTATCCCGGGGGTGAGGCGCGTGGCGCCGAGGGGGCAGAGCCCCCTTCTTTTCTGACCCATCAGAGTGGGTGGGCGCGCCCGTCCCATGTCTCGAAACACCCGGTTGTTGCAAGAGACAGGGCGGCGAAGCGTTGGGCGAGGCCCTTCGCGCTTTCCGCAGGCGTGATCTGCGCGGCAGCGCCGCCCATATCGGTTTGCACCCAGCCGGGGTGGTAGATGCCCACAGCGATGCCATCGGGTTTCAGGTCAACCGCGAGATTGCGTCCGATGTTCAGGGCGGCGGCTTTCGAGGCGCGGTAGATATAGCTGCCCCCGGGCGCGTTCGTCTGGCTCGCCATCTGCGAGGAGATGATCGCGATCTTGCCTTTTGCGGCGCGGAGGTTCGGCAGCAGGGCCTGGATGGTCAGGAACACGCCTGTGACATTCGCTGCGAAGGTTTCGGCCCAGAGATCAGCGGCAAAGCCTGTCTCAAGCGCGTGGCCTTTGTCGAGATAGACGCCCGCATTGCAGATAAGAAGGTCGATCGATTGACCTTCGAGGCGTTTGGCCAAGGCGCGCGAGCTGGTGGGGTTTGTCACGTCCAGTGGTTCGAACCCGGCGCGTGGATCGCGGGCGGTAAGGGTCAGGGTCGTGCCGTCTTGCGCAAGCTCAGTGGCGAGGGCAGCGCCGATGCCTCGGGTGGCGCCAGTGATCAGAGCATGCATGGGATAGCCTTTCAGTTCGATTTTCGCGTGGGCAGGAAGGGAAGCGGGGCCACGGGCACACCGTCCTCGATCAGTTTCTTCGCTTCGGCCGGTTTCGCTTCGCCCCAGATCGCCCGTTCAGGGGCATTTCCGGCGTGCATTTTGCGCGCTTCGGTGGCGAAATTCATCCCCACATATTCGGAGTTCTGCTCCAGATGTGTCTTCATTTCCTTGAGCTTGGCCTCGATTTCGGAGGCAGGCGTCGCAAGGGGGCGTTCCGCAGGGGCCGTCGCTTCGGGCGCGAGCTTCACCGCAGGTGCCATCAGCGCTTTTTCAACCTGGGCATCACCGCATTCCGTGCAGGCCACGAGCCCGCGCGCCTTCAACTTGTCGAAGGCCTCGGAGCTTTGGAACCAGCTTTCGAACTGGTGTCCTTGGGGGCATTTCAAAGCGAAACGGATCATTCCGGAGTTTCCATCGCCGCGTGGGCTATTTGGGCAAATGTAATCTATCGGGCTGGGGCTTCAAGCGTTTCCGCGGCGGGGGTTGAACGCCCGCAGGAGGTCTGACAATTCGGGCTCGGCCACTTTCTGCGCCGCTTTCTTCGGGCTCATCCACTTGCGCTTGCGTTGGCCTTCCTCGGGCCAGCGTTTGGCGAGTTTGTCCACTTCCACGGCGTAGACTTCCGCCCGGATCGGGCGCAATTTGTTCGCGCCGAAAATCTTCGTATAGGCGAAGCTGCCGATCGGCGTTTTCGCGGCTTCGCCGGAAACCCCCGCCTCTTCCCATGCCTCCACCAAGGCGCTTTCAGCGGCGGTTTTTCCCGGCACGAGCCAGCCTTTCGGGATGATCCATCGCCCTGTTCCACGCGTGGTCACTAGCAAGACTTCCACTTTCCCATTCTCGCGCCGCCAGCAGAGGGCAGCAAATTGCTCGGGGATTGGCGGGAAAAGGGCAGGGGTGAATCCCTCAGGCTCGGGGGTCGTCTTGCGGAGGGGAAAGGCGCTCAGGCCCAGCCCGTCCAGAAGCCGCTTACCCACCATCCCTCAGCCCTGTTCGTCTGGAAAGTCGAAGCGCGGCAATTGGCGGAAGGCGTCGCGCAGCGCCACGCCCCAGCCTGTGCTGATCTCCTGGAAATAGGGATCGTCACCTTCGATGCGGAACACGCGGCCCAGTTTCAGACTGCCCTTTTCATAGACGTGCACGTCCAGGGGCGGGCTGACCGAGAGGTTGGCCTTGATCGTCGAGTCGAACGATACGAGGAGCAGCTTCACCGCCTCTTCGAACCCCATCGCCGGATCATAGGCGCGCAGGATGATCGGGCGGCCGTATTTGGTTTCACCGATCTGGAAGAACGGGGTGTCGGTACTTGCCTCGATGAAATTACCCTCGGGGTAGATCATGAAGAGGCGCTGTTCGCCTTCGCCCACTTGCCCGCCCACCAGTAGCGTCGCGTTGAAGATACCGCTATCGGCCACCATCCCGCCCGAGGCGTTCGACGCAATGACTTCGCGCAGCGTTTGCCCCACAAGCGTTACGATCTGGAACATCGTGGGGGCGTTCAGGATATCGGGGCGGCGCTCGGCATGGGCTTTCGAACGCTCGTCCAGAAGCGAAACCACCGCCTGCGTGGTGGCCAGATTGCCCGCCGAAAGGATCGTGATCGCCCGTTCGCCCGGTACTTCCCAGGTATGCATTTTGCGGAAGGTCGAGATGTTATCGACGCCCGAATTCGTGCGCGTGTCCGACATGAACACAATGCCATCATTCAGGCAAAGGCCGACGCAGTAAGTCATGGGCGAGTCGCTCCGGAAAAATCCGCTCCTATTGGGCGGCTTCTGCAGCGACTTGCAAGCTTACTGCCAAGCTTTCTGCCCCTGATCCCATCCGAAGCCCGTGAATTGGGGCGGCTTCCGCATAATCGCGACCAGTTGCCACACGCACATAGCGCGCATCGGGGCAGATCCCGTTCGACACATCGAACCCCACCCAGCCCAAAGGCTCGACCCAGGCTTCCGCCCAGGCGTGGCTCGCTTCCTGTTCGGTCTGCCCGTCCATCAGGAGATAGCCCGACACATAGCGCGCGGGATGCCCCAGAAGCCGCGCGGCGGCGATGAAGATATGCGCGTGGTCCTGGCACACGCCATGGCCTGC
>RFUP01000101.1 GCA_009922885.1 Paracoccaceae bacterium | reverse complement strand
TTGTGCCCCATCGAGGCATCGTAATACGCGCTATCACCGCGCCGCATTTCGACAGGCTCGTAGAACTCAGTGTAAAGCCGGATCACACCGGTCAGCACATAGAGAAATTCCTCGCCGTCATGGCGCACCCAGCCTTCGAATTCTTCCATCTTCCGCGCCCGGATCCGCGCGCGGTAGGGCAGCATCTGCTTCTTGGTCAGGCTCTCGGCCAAAAGCTCGTGCTCGTAAGTCGCCGTCGGATGCGCCGCCCCTGAACCTGAGCGGGTAACTGCCATGCGGCCAGTCACCTGATCTGCCTGCGGCGGCGTAAAGAGTTGTGGCACCGAAAGGCTCAAACCCGCTGCCAACTTCTTCAAAGCGTCATAGGTTGGGCTCATCTGCCCGTTCTCGATCTTCGAAAGCGTCGAGCGCGCCAATCCAGCTTGTTGAGCGGCTTGTTCGAGCGTCCAATTCCGTTCTTTCCGCAGGGCGCGAACACGTTGCCCCAAGTCGAGCGGCTCGACATGGGCCTCCCCGCCATTCTCGCGGGCAATACGGATCAGTGCTTTCGGGTCGCTCGTTGACATGGCCTGTCTCTAGCCGTGAAAGCCCCCTCTTGCAACGGGCCGCGCAGCATCCTACGACCACTGGCATGCTCTCCATCGTTGATCGCCGGCCTTGGCCTGCTTGCCCCGCACCGTTCAATTTCGCAGCCCATGTGCTGACCCATGCTGACCGTCTGGCCAGCAAGGTGGCCCTCGCCGTCGTCTCGCCCAGCAAGGCCGACAGATGGAGCTACGCGCGGCTAAAATCTGCGGTTCTCGGCACGGCAACGGGTCTGAAAGAGGCAGGGTTCAAAGAAGGCGACATCCTTCTCATGCGCCTCGGCAATACAGTCGATTTCCCTGTGGCCTATCTGGGTGCCATCGCGGCTGGCATGGTTCCTGTGCCCACCTCGGCCATGCTGACCGCACCAGAAACCGCGAAGATGATTGCCGAACTTTCCCCCGCCGGCATCCTCAAAGCCCCAGATGTGGCCTGCGCTGAAACCGACCTGCCCACGCTCACGGTCGATGATCTGTCAGCCATGCGAGACTTGCCGCCAGCGGAGTTCGCAATGGGTGATCCCAATCGCCGCGCCTATATCATCTACACGTCCGGTACCTCCGGAAAATCCCGCGCCGTGCAGCACGCCCACCGTGCGATCTGGGCACGCGGGATGATGCACGAAGGCTGGTATGGCCTCTCGGAAGAAGACCGTCTCTGCCATGCGGGCGCCTTCAACTGGACCTTCACGCTAGGCACTGGCCTCATGGACCCGTGGAGCGTTGGGGCGACCGCGATCATTCCCGCCTCAGGCCTTGATCCCTCCGCCCTGCCCCTCCTTCTGAAGCGCCACGATGCCACGATTTTCGCGGCCGCCCCTGGCGTTTACCGCAAGCTTCTGTCGTCCCATCCCGATCTCGACCTGCCGAAACTTCGGCACGGCCTCGCCGCAGGCGAAAAGCTTTCGCCGCGCATCCGCAGCGAATGGGAAGCCGCCACGGGCCGTCCGGTTTACGAAGCCTTCGGCATGTCCGAGCTTTCCACCTTCATTTCCGGCTGCCCCGCCGAACCCGCCCATGAAAACAGCCTTGGCCGCCCCCAAAAGGGCCGCCACGTGGCCTTGGTGGATGAAGAAGGCAATCCCGTGCCGCTGGGTGAAGAAGGCATCATCGCCGTCAACACCGAGGATCCGGGCCTCATGCTGGGCTACCTCGGTGCGCCCGAAGAAACCGCTGCGCGCCTCCAGAACGGCTGGTTCCTGACTGGAGATCGCGGCGTGATGGATGAGGCGGGCCATATCTCCTACTCCGGCCGCCACGACGACATGATGAACGCCGGAGGATTCCGCGTCTCGCCCCTCGAAATCGAAACCGCCATGCACGCCTTTCCCGGTTTGAAAGAGATCGGTGTGACCGATATCGAGATCAAAGCCGATACGCTGGTGATCGCGGCTTTCTACGTCTCCGATACCGACCTCGACGAGGCCGCGCTTGCCGCATGGGCCGAAGAACGCCTCGCGCGTTACAAGCAGCCCCGCGCCTGGGTCCGCCTGCCCGCTCTGCCCCATAACGCCAATGGCAAACTCGCCCGTAAAGCGCTCAAGCCATTGTTCCCGCGCTAACCTCGCCTTTTCCACTGCCCTGCGTTACACAGGCCGCGTGCCACGAAGGAGCCACCGATGCAGCCTATCAAACTCGATATCATCAGCGATCCGATCTGCCCGTGGTGCTATATCGGTAAGGCGCGCCTCGATCGCGCACTCGAACAACGCCCGAACCACCCGTTCGTGATCGAATGGCACCCCTTCCAGCTCAATCCCGACATGCCGCGTGGCGGGATGGATCGCCGCGAATATCTCGAAACCAAGTTCGGTGGCCAACAAGGTGCGGTGAAAGCCTATCTGCCCGTGATGCAGCACGCCGAAGCCGCCAATCTGACGATCAATTTCGACAAGATCACCCGCACCCCCAATACACTCGACGCCCATCGCATGATCCATTGGGCGGGCATCGAAGGCCGCCAGACCGCAATGGTCTCGGCCCTCTTCAAGGCCTATTTCGTTGAAGGGCGGGACATCGAAGATATCGACACATTGGCCGACATTGCAGACGCCCTAAGCCTCGACGCTGCTATCATCCGCCGCCTCCTTCTCTCCGACGCCGACCGCGAGGAGATACAGGCCCGCGATGCCGCCGCCCGCAACATGGGGGTCAACTCCGTGCCCACCTTCATTGTGGCCAACCAGCACGCGGTCCCCGGCGCGCAACCCACCGATACATGGCTCGCCGTGATCGACGAAATAGCGGGAAAAGTTGAAGCCGGGGAGTAAACACGCATGAGCGACCTCTTCCGGGTTCTCACGCTTCTGATCACGCTCGTCGTCTTGATCGCAGGCGGCACCGTCTACTTCGCCCATGTCGAAGGCTGGAGTTGGCTCGACAGCTATTTCTTCACCGTCGTCACACTCTCGACGGTTGGTTATGGCAACATCGTTCCGGTCACCGTTGCTGGAAAGATCGGAACGACAGTCTTTATCCTGCTGGGCCTCGGCATTTTTGCCGTCGTGGTTCAGCAAATCGGCGCTTTCGCAGGCCGAAAGCGCGAGGAACATACCGAATGGTTGATCGCACGGCTTGGCCATTCCCATCCGTCGCATCCGAAACCGGAACCCAAAGCCGCAAATGAAGACGACCCGCCGGGCCCCGAAATAAAGAACTGACGCTCAAACGCGTCATTCCATCCGCCCCGCTCTTGCTTTCAAACGAGGTTTGCGCATAGCGTCTCTCTACCATTACGCGAATTTTATTGGGTTCCTATGTCTAAACCATTGTCTCGCGTGGAATTCGTTGCCCTGATTGCGATGCTCCACGCCACGGTGGCCTTCTCCATCGACTCGATGCTGCCCGCATTGTCCACGATAGGCGAGGCCATCAGCCCCGATGCTCCGAACCGCATCCAGCTGGTGATTTCCAGTTTCGTTCTGGGCATGGGGGCCGGAACTCTGTTCGTCGGCCCCCTCTCGGACGCGTTCGGGCGACGGCCAGTGCTGATCTCCGGATCGGTAATCTACATCATCTGCGCGATCATCGCAGCCCAAGCCGATAGCCTCGAATGGATGCTTGTCGCGCGGTTCTTCCAAGGAGTGGGGGCCTCTGGCCCGCGGATTGTCGCCACTGCCATGGTGCGAGACGTTTATGCAGGTCGCGGCATGGCGCGGATCATGTCGTTCGTGATGATGGTCTTCACGCTCATCCCGGCAATCGCTCCGCTGGCCGGTGCCGCCATCGTATCCGTGGGCGGATGGCGGGCAATCTTCGCATCCTTCGCAGTCTTTGCGACGATTGCCACGCTCTGGATGGGCCTGCGGCAGGAAGAAACGCTCGCCCCGGAAAACCGCCGCCCGATCCGCCTTGGCCTTCTCTGGGCCGCGATTAATGAAATTCTCCGCCATCCCGTCGTGTCGCTGGCTATTCTCGCGCAGAGCTTCTGCTACCTTCTGCTCTTCAACACGATCAACCTGATCCAACCCGTATTCGACCGGCTCTTTGATATGGCGGCCACCTTTCCCTATTGGTTCGCGGGAATGGCCCTGATTTCCGGCGCGGCCGCTTTTCTCAATTCCAAACTCGTAATGCGCTTCGGAATGCTGCGCCTCGCGCGCTTGGCGTTCTTCGTGCAAACCGGTTTGTCGCTCCTCATTTCCCTAATCTGGATCAGCGGATTGACGGGCGATAGCCTCTTTCCATTCTACATCGTCTGGCAAACGTCGGTGTTCTTCCAGACCGCCATGACCCTCGGAAATCTCAATGCGCTGGCCATGGAACCCATGGGCCACATGAGCGGCATAGCCGCCTCTGTAATCGGCTGTATCGCAACAATCGCCGGTGCGATCATGGCCATCCCTTTCGGTCAGGCCTTCGATGGCACGCTTCTGCCCTTATCCCTCGGTGCGCTTCTGGCGTCTTTCGGAGCGTTCCTGACACTCTCGCTCCTCAAACAACGCGCCCTCGAAGCAGCCTGATACCCTTAATGCGCAAAGCGTTCCGGCTGGAAAGGTTGGATATCGATGCCGTTCTGATCGATCGTCACGAAACTCCCCGAGGCCACTGGCACCCAGTCGGCCTCGCCATCATCCAGAGGCTCGGACACAACAGCCCATCCCATCCGGCTCTCGCTCCAGCGATAATAGAGCGTCGGCGCGAATTCATCCGACGCATAGCGCACGGCATAGAGTTTCTCGCCGTTCGACAGCGCAGCCGTCAGCCGCATGGCAGGCAAGGCATTCGCCGCCCGCGCCTTGGCTTCGAACTGGCTCGTAGCCTTTTCCATCGCCGTACGTGCGCAAGTCTCCAGCCCCAGCCCGGCCGCCACAAGAAACAGCGCTTCGCTGTCGGTCGCTCCCTTGCGGTTCCCGTAAAGCGCGTCCGGTATCATCATATCGGCCTCTTTTCGGAACGTATCGAACCCCCCGATCTGACCGTTATGCATGAATGACCACTGCCCGCAGGCGAAGGGATGGCAATTGTTCCGGCTCGTCGCAGTGCCCGTAGACGCGCGAACATGCGCCATGAATAACCCAGACCGAACCTGCGCCGCCAGAGATCGCAAATTAGGATCGGACCACGCCGGATACACATCGCGGTAAAGCCCCGGTTCGGGCTTCTGGTCATACCATGCCACGCCAAACCCGTCGGCATTGGTGGGGGTATGGCAATGCGTCGCCGCGTGGCTTTGCGTAATCAACGAATGCGTTGGGTCCGTCACGATCTCGGACAGGAAAATCGGTGCCCCGTGATAAGCCGCCCATCTGCACATACTTGCCTCACAATTCCGAATTGCCCCGCCTTTCTCTCTCAACGGGGTTGATAGTTTCTTATCTTAGCTTCTGATTTCCTTGCATCCCCAAAATTCATGCCGTCGCAGCGGTGGCAATGGCTTGCCAACAACCTCAAGGCACCGGATGACACATCTGATGAAGCCGGAGCACCGAATGTCCATCACCGATCACGCCACTACCCGCCATTCGAGCCTCGATGATGCGCAAGGCATCTTCTTCGGCAGTGGAATGGCTGCGTTCAGCATGGTGCTCCTGACCCACCTCGGCCTCGTCACAGGCCAAACTGCAGGCCTCGCCGTTCTGATCTCCTACGCAACAGGTTACGACTTCGGCCCCGTTTTCTTCCTGATCAACATCCCGTTCTACTGGTTTGCCTTTAAACGCATGGGTCTCAAGTTCGTGGCGAAAACCTTCATCGCCGTCGCACTCGTCTCGGGTCTCTCTGTCGTGCTTCCCGACCTCGTCCACTTCGATGCCGTCAACCCCTTCGTCGGCGCTATCCTCTTCGGCTGCATTTCCGGCACGGCCCTCATCGCGCTCTTCCGGCATGGCGCAAGCCTCGGCGGGATCGGCATCCTCGCCCTTTACCTGCAAGACACCATCGGCCTCCGCGCAGGCATCTTCCAATTGATGTTCGATGTCGTGGTCTTCACCCTCGCGCTCTTCGTGCGTGACTGGCAAACCGTGGCCATTTCGGCCTTGGGCGCGCTGGTGGTCAATCTGGTAATAACCATGAACCACCGGCGCGACCGATATATCGCAACCTGACCTTACTTCAGGCGCTTGATCAGCGACGACGTATCCCAACGCCCGCCACCCAATTTCTGAACGTCCTTGTAGAACTGATCCACCAACGCAGTCACAGGCAGTGACGCCCCGGTTTCATTGGCCGTCGAAAGGCAAATTCCAAGATCTTTCCGCATCCAGTCCACGGCAAACCCGAAGTCGAATTTGTCCGCGAGCATCGTCGAAGAGCGGTTCGCCATCTGCCAGCTTCCCGCAGCCCCTTGGCTGATCACCTCGACCACCTTCTCGCCATCCAACCCAGCCTTCTGCGCGAAATGGAGCGCCTCTGCCAAGCCTTGAACGAGGCCCGCAATCGCGATCTGGTTGCACATCTTGGTCATCTGGCCTGCACCGCTTTCACCAATCCGGCGGCAGATCCGGGCGTAAGCCGCCATCACAGGCTCGGCTCGCGCATAGTCGGCCTCATCGCCCCCGCACATGATCGAAAGAACGCCGTTTTCCGCGCCTGCTTGGCCACCGGACACCGGCGCATCCACAAAGGCAATGCCAAGCTTCTGGGCTTCCGCATAAAGCTCGCGTGTCACCGCCGCTGAAACCGTTGTATGATCCACAAACACCGATCCCGGCTTCATCCCGGCAAAGGCACCATCAGGCCCAAGGCAGACTGCCCGCAGGTCATCGTCATTCCCGACACAAGCCATGACAAACTCAGCGCCTTCTGCGGCCTCACGCGGCGTTTGCCCAAAAGAACCACCATGCTTCGCGGCCCAAGCCTCGGCTTTCGCGGTCGTGCGGTTGTAAACCGAAACTGTGTGCCCCTTGGAGGCCAGATGCCCCGCCATCGGGAATCCCATCACTCCCAAGCCCAAAAATGCCGCTTTTGCCATCGAACGCCCCTCCGCGTTATTTGTATTGCTACTGGTTTGTCGCTAGCTAGAGGGGGATTGGCAAGGGGCAAGGGAATCTCGAATGTTGACGTTTTTCCGTTGGGGGATCCGGATCGCAACAGGCATGGTTGTGCTTGTGTCGCTTCTGGTGCTCCTTGTTTACTGGTTCGCCTCGCGGTCTTTGCCGGATTACAACCGAGATGTCGCTGTTTCCGGGATCGGTGCCCCCGTCGAGATCGTGCGCGACAATGCCAACGTCCCGCATATCTTCGGTCAGTCCGATGCAGATGTGTTCTTCGGCTTGGGCTTTGCCCATGCACAAGACCGCCTTTGGCAAATGGTCATGCTCCGCCGCACCCTCCAAGGTCGCCTTTCCGAAATTTTCGGCCCGCGCACCGTCGAGATCGACAAGCTTCTGCGCCGCTATGATCTATACACCGCCGCGCAACAGTCGGTTTCTGCCCAAGATGCACGCACGCAGGAAATGCTGCTCGCCTATTCCGCAGGTGTGAATGCCCGCATCACGCAAGTCGCGGAAGAAGCCCTCGGTCGCGGCGCACCGGA
>RFUP01000011.1 GCA_009922885.1 Paracoccaceae bacterium | reverse complement strand
CCGGTTGTCTTCGTGTCCGGTGGCCCGATGGAAGCCGGCAAAGTGGTTCTGGAAGACGGCACCGAAAAAGCCGTTGACCTCGTCGACGCCATGGTCGCCGCTGCCGATGACACGATGTCGGATGCCGACGTTGACGCCTACGAACGCTCCGCCTGCCCAACCTGCGGTTCCTGCTCGGGTATGTTCACCGCCAACTCGATGAACTGCCTTGCCGAAGCACTCGGCCTCGCCCTGCCGGGCAATGGCTCAGTTCTGGCAACCCACGCAGACCGTAAGGAGCTCTTCCTTCAGGCAGGCCGTACCGCCGTCGAACTTTGCAAGCGCTACTACGAGCAAGACGACACCAGCATCCTGCCGCGTTCCATCGCGAACAAAACAGCCTTCGAAAACGCCATGTCGCTCGACATCGCCATGGGCGGATCGACCAACACGATCCTTCACCTTCTGGCCGCCGCTGCCGAAGGCGAAATCGACTTCGACCAGTCCGACATTGACCGCCTGTCGCGCAAAGTGCCCTGCCTCTGCAAAGTGGCCCCGGCCAAATCCGACGTGCACATGGAAGACGTGCACCGCGCGGGCGGCATCATGTCGATCCTCGGCGAACTTGACCGCGCAGGCCTGCTCGACACCTCCGTCGCCACCGTGCATTCCCGCACCTTGGCCGACGCATTGAACAAATGGGACATCACCCGCACCAACGATCCGGCCGTGCATGAATTCTTCCGCGCTGCTCCGGGTGGTGTGCCCACGCAGGTCGCCTTCTCGCAGAACCGCCGCTACGCATCGCTCGACACCGACCGCGTTGCAGGTGTCATCCGCAACAAAGATAACGCGTTCAGCAAAGATGGCGGCTTGGCCGTCCTCTATGGCAACATCGCCAAAGATGGCTGCGTGGTGAAAACCGCTGGTGTGGACGACTCGATCCTGGTCTTCTCCGGCCCCGCACGCATCTTCGAAAGCCAGGATGCCGCCGTGAGCGCGATCCTCACGAACAAGATCGTCGCAGGCGATATCGTCGTGATCCGCTACGAAGGCCCGCGTGGTGGCCCGGGCATGCAGGAAATGCTCTACCCGACGTCCTACCTGAAGTCGAAAGGCCTCGGCAAAGCCTGTGCGCTTATCACCGATGGCCGCTTCTCCGGCGCAACCTCCGGTCTTTCCATCGGCCACGTCTCGCCGGAAGCGGCCGAAGGCGGCACCATCGGCCTCGTCGAAGAAGGCGATCTGATCGAGATCGACATCCCCAACCGCACAATCAACCTCGCGGTTTCCGATGCCGTTCTCGCCGAACGCCGCAAGGCCCGCGACGCCAAAGGATGGCACCCCGAAGAGGCTCGCTCGCGCAAGGTCTCTGGCGCCCTCAAAGCCTACGCCGCCCTCACCACCTCCGCCGCACGCGGCGCTGTGCGTGACGTGGGCCAATTCAAACCGAAGTAATCCAAGCTTCGAGCGAAACAAAAAGCGGGGGGATGGAAACATCTCCCCGCTTTTTCATCTCCAATCCCCAATCCAGTCCGCAACAGTTGCCGATGTCGCAATTTCGCGGCTTTTCTTCGTGCCCATGACGGTTCCAAACTCTGTTTCAGATTTCTGTCGAAGAAAGACAGATCAAGAGGGCCATCATGAGCGACACGATCTCCAAACCCACACGTTCCGGCGGCCGAGGCGCGCGCCGCGCCATGCGCTCCGCTCCTGATTTCGAGATGCTCCCCGCGCTGAAACGGGGGCTGCCAGACTGCGAGCCGATGACCCCGGAACAGGTCCAGATGATCGACGATGCCTCCATGTCGATCCTCGAAGAGGTTGGCGTCATCTTTCGCGATGATATCGCCCTCGCAGACTGGAAACGCGCAGGTGCGCGCGTGGAAGGTGACCGGGTTTATCTCGATCGGGAACTCGTCCGCGAACTCATCAAGACCATTCCGTCGCAATGGGCCTACCGTGCCCGCAACCCCGAGCGCAGCCTCCCCTTCGGCGGCAAACACTCCATCTTCGTCCCGATGACAGGCGCGCCCTTCCTGCGCGATCTCGAAGACAAGCGCCGTTGGCCGACCATCGCCGACCTCAACATGTTCCACAAGCTTTCCCACATGTCTCCGGCGCTGCATTCCTCCGCGCATCACATTGTGGAACCGATGGACATGGTGGTCAGCCACCGCCATCTGCACATCACCTATTCCTCCATGAAATACTCCGACAAGACCTTCATGGGCATGACCACAAGCGGCAAGAACGCCGAAGATGTCATGGCGATGTGCGAGATCCTCTTCGGCGCGGATGTGATGGAGGAAACGCCCGTCGTCACTGGTAACTGTAACGGCAACTCCCCTCTCGTGTGGGACGAAACCATGCTCTCGGCCATGCGCGCCTTCATCAAGCGCAACCAACCCGTTCTCTGCTCGCCCTTCGTGCTGGGCGGAGCCAACACACCCGCATCCGTCGCACCGGCCGTGGCCCAACTCAACGCCGAAGCCCTGTCTGCCCTCGCCTACACTCAGGTGATCCGCAAAGGCGCCCCGGCGATCTACGGCCACTACCTTTCCACTGTCTCGATGAAATCCGGCGCGCCAATGGCAGGCACCCCGGAAATCAGCCTGATGAACTTCATGATCGGCCAGATGGCCCGCTTTTATGACGTGCCATGGCGCACCTCCAACCTCCTCGGCGGCGCGAAAACCTTCGATGCCCAAGCCGGTTACGAGTCCGCCATGACGATGAACGCCGTCCTCCACGCAGGCGCGAATTATATCTGGCACTCGGCGGGCTGGAACGAAGCCGGAATGCACTGTTCCGTCGCTAAATTCGTCGTTGATGCCGAGATGTGCGCCATGGGCTACCGAATGGCCGAAGGGCCGCGTTGGGACGATTTCGAAGCAGGGCTTTCCGCCGTTCGTGATATTGGTCCGGGCGGGCATTACCTCGGCCACCCACACACACTCGAAAACTTCGAGCGCGCTTTCTTCATGCCCAAACTCTTTGACAACAACTCCATCGAGCAATGGCAGGCGGAAGGATCGGTCGAGATCACCGAGCGCGCTTTGGGTTATGCCAAGAAGCTCCTCCAAGAGTATCAGGAGCCGAAACTCGACGAGGCCACAGATGAAGCCCTGCGCGATTTTATCGCCCGCCGCGAACGGGAAATTCCGGCCGAAGACGCGCTCAACACCGAATATTGAAGCAAAAGGGCCTCCGCTGGAGGCCCTTACTGTTTCACTCCTGTGCTGCCTGTCGTTCCTGCCAGCGCAGATAAACGTTCGCGCCAATCGTCGAGAACGGGCGCGGCGGCAATTTGGTTGGCTCGGCTTCGGCTGTGAAATGCCGCGTCACAGCACTCTCCACGCCGCACGCCATTTCCGCCGCGCCGATCCCCGTCAACGTGCCCCGCGCCGTGCCCAGCCCGTTCTGAACACAGGCCGCGTAAAGCCCCTGATCCAGTTCCCGCATCACTGAAACACCATTGCGCGAAAGGCAAAGATGCCCCGCCCAGCTGAATTCCTGCTTCACACCCTTCAGCATCGGGAACCGTTGCGCGAATTTCTCACGATGCACGGCGGCTGTGCGCTTCAATGAGGCTTCAGAGGCCTCCATCCCCGGCTCGAACGTGCCGCAGGTCCGCGTCACGATCCGGTTTCCACCCTGCCCCGTATCGATCCGGCGCATCGTCGTGCCCATTGGGTCCGCAGGCGTAATGCCCCAACGAGGATTGCCGCAAAGCGCTTTCAAAGCCTCCGCACCGAGCTCCGCCGTCATCGAGGCGAAGAGGAAAATATGCATCAGCCGATTGGCCTTGAAGCCAAAGCTCTCCAGATGCCCGTTGTTCGCCAGAATAACCTTGCCCGCACGCACCCTCCCTTTCGGTGTCACCAACTCCCAACCAACACTTTTGCGCGTGATCGCGGTCACCGGGCTCTTCTCATAAATGCCAAGGCCCTCGGCCCTCAGCCCATCCGCAAACCCACGCACATACCCCGCAGGCTGAAGCATCACCGTTCCCGGCGTATAGAGGCCGGAAAGGTAGTGGCGGCTTCCCGTCACCTCATACATTGCTTGCGCATCAAGCCGTTCGTTTGGCTCGCCGAGGGCTGTCAAATGCTCGGCATAGCTCGCATTCAGCGCATCCGCCTTCTCGCTCGCGGCCCCGTTAATCTTGCCAACCGGATCGAAGAAATTCTTGTCGATCCCGTATTCCGCAACCACCTCACGCGCAAAGCCCATCGCGTAGCGGTTCAACCCGATCATTGCCCGATCATCGCCGTGGCCTGCGTAATCATCCGAAGTCAGATCATGCGGGAGATCGATCATGAAGCCCGAGTTTCGCCCCGAGGCCCCTTCCGAAATTCGGCTGGCCTCCAAAACCGCCACAGACGCTCCCGGCACCAACTGGCGCACCCGCTTGGCGGCGGAAAGGCCGGCAAAGCCGGCCCCCACGATCGCAACGTCCACCGAGATGTCTTGTTCCAACACAACAGGCGCAGATTGCCCCGGCAGAATGGCAGACCACGCCGCAGGCCCCAAGTGCTTCGGTGTGCGCCGCGCTGAGTATTGCGTCATGCAACAGCCTCGTCGGCGTCATCCGCCAGATCCACCCAAATCGTCTTGATCTGGGTATACTGGTCGTGCGCGTGGATGCCGTTATCCCGCCCCCCAAAGCCCGACTGCTTGAAGCCGCCGAACGGGGTCGAGATATCGCCCTCGCCGAAGCTGTTCACCGTCACGGTGCCCGCGCGAATGGCCCGCGCTCCACGGATCGCCCGCTTCACATTCGATGTGAAGATCGAAGCCGCCAGCCCGTATTCCGTGCTATTCGCCATCGCGATAGCCTCATCGAAGCTCTCGACCGTCAGCACGGAAAGCACAGGCCCGAAGATCTCTTCCTTTGCCTGCTTCGAATCCGCAGTTACCTCCAGAATGGTCGGCTCGACAAAACCGTTCTCGGCTTTACCCCCCATCACAACAGCAGCTCCCTTTTCGAGGTAGCCGCAAACCTTGTCGAAATGCGCCTTCGAAACCAGGGCACCTACTCGGTTTTCTGGGTTCAACGGATCACCCATCGGCCATTCCCGCGCATGGGCTACGATCCTTTGCAAAAGGGCATCCTTCACACCCTTCTGGACGATCAATCGCGACGACGCCGAGCAATTCTCGCCCATGTTCCAGAAAGCACCATTCACGATGTGCGCGGCCACACGATCGAGGTTCTCCGCATCATCCAGAACAACGGCAGGGTTCTTGCCCCCCATTTCCAGCGTGACTTCCTTCATGTTGGAATCCGCCGCATAGCCGAGGAAACGCCGGCCCGTTGCCGTGGATCCGGTGAAGGAAACCGCGTCGATATCCATATGGCGGCCAATCGGCTCCCCCACTTCTGCTCCGCCACCCGGCAGCACGTTGAATACCCCTGCCGGAATGCCTGCTTCCATCGCCAGTTCGGCCACACGCAGCGCCGTCAGGCTGGTTTCCAGCGCTGGCTTCACAATCACCGAACACCCCGCCGCCAAGGCAGGCCCGATCTTCCACGCCAGCATAAGCAATGGGAAGTTCCACGGCAGCACAAGGCCCACCACACCCACAGGCTCGCGCACGACCATCGCGATATGATCATCCGATGCCGGTGCCACCTGATCATAAATTTTGTCGATCAATTCTGCATGCCACGTCAGGCAATTGATCGTCTCAGGCACATCCACGGTTTCGCAATCGAAAATCGTCTTGCCGCTGTCGAGGCTCTCCATCACAGCCAGCTCACGCGCATTCCGCTTGATGAGCTTGGCCAAACGGATCAGCACTTCCTTACGATCCCGCGGATGCAACCGCGACCAACGTCCATCTTCGAACGCGTCGCGTGCCTTCTCAACAGCAAGGTCCACATCCTCGGAACCGCACGCCGCGATCTTCGCGATCACTTCGCCAGTTGCGGGGTTCACCGTATCGAACGTCTTGCCGGAAATCGCGGGCCGAAAGCTGCCATCAATGAAGGCTTGCGTGGGCAAAGAGAGGCTCTTGGCAATCGCCTTGTATTCTTCTGTCGTCAGTAGGGTCATCGCTCTTACTCCGCCTCGATCTCGGCCACAGTGCGCTTCAACACGCGCACCACCTGTTCCAACTGCCGCTTGTCATCCTTATTGAGCGCCCGCAAAGGCGCACGCGGCGGCCCCGCATACTGCCCCATCATCTCGGCACCGTATTTGATGCACTGGATGAATTTCCCGCCCTGTTCGAGCACCCGCATCAACGGCATCATCGCCGACATGATCCGCCGCCCCTTGTCGAAATTGCCCTCCAATGCGCAGGCCCGGTAAAGCGCCAGATGTTCGCCCGGCAGGAAGTTCGACCCGCCACAGACCCAACTCCGAGCGCCCCAAGCAAAGAACTCCAAAGCCTGATCATCCATCCCGCAAGACATCTGGATATGCGGATAGTCCCGCGCCAGCAGATGCACCCGGTTGATATCGCCAGAGCTTTCCTTGACTGCGCAGAAATTCCGGCTCCGCCCCACGCGGTCGAGAAACTCCTCGCCCATGTTGATGCCCATACGCCCCGGATAGTTATACAGCATGATCGGCAAGTCAGCCGCGCGATCAATCGCCAAAGCATTCAAGGCGTTCTCTTGCTCGGTCGGAACAGCATAGGGCGGGGATCCAATCAGTATGGAATCCGCGCCGATCTTCGCGGCGTGCTCCGCCATCGTGATCGAGTCTTCCAATCGGATCGCGACCGTGCCCACCATCAAATGGATGCGCCCCTTGGTTAGCTCCCGCGCGAAGCTCGCCATCTCCATACGCTCCTGCATGGACTGCGCGTAATACTCACCCGTGGAACCGCCATTGATCAGACCATGCACACCGGCTTTGATCAGATACTCAACCTGAGACGCGAAAGCGTCTCTGTCGATGCTGCCGTCTTCCCGGTGAGGGGTAATCACCGGCGTGTAAATGCCCTCGAACTTCATGCGTTACCTTTCGGATTTGGGGCTCCGGGGGCAGTGCCCAACGGATAGCTCATACTTACTGGCGTAACAAAACTCTCGATCTGAGCACGGGATAGTTCCCAATGCGCAACCGCCAAGGCAGCCGCACCATCCGCATCGCCCGCTTCGATCAAGAGAATGAATTCATCGTGCTGGTCGGCGGCCGCCTCACGTTGGGGGGCCAACTCCACTTTACGCGGATTGTAAAACGTCATCGCGATCCGCGTGTGATCGATCAGCAAACGGCGGAGCGACGGCATAAGGAACTCGTTGTCCGCCATCTCTCCGATAATCGTATGAAAACGCTCGTTCTCCAAAGCCCGCGCCGCGGCATCTCCCGAGGCAATCGCCCCCCGGAAGTCCTGTTGGCTCTGCTTCAAACGCGCAATCTGAGTGGGCGTGGCGTGTTCGGCCGCCAACCGCGTGGTTGCCGCGTAAATCATAGGCGCGGCGACGAAGAAATTCCGAAGCGTTTTGTGCGTCATCGGCGCAACCTGGGCACCCCGATTTTCCTGAAGGGCAACATAGCCCTCACCAGCCAATTGCCTCAAAATCTCACGCAATGGCGGCCGGGAAATTCCATAGATTTCCGCGAGCTCCACTTCATCCAGATAAGCTCCGGGCTCGAGGTCCTGCGTAAGAATGCGCTTACGGAGATCATCGGCACATACGCTTTTTCTGGATCGAGCTTCTGTCTCCATTGTCCTCACCCTCTCCTAGAACCGCTACAAGGGTTCCTTTATATTCTGTAATACATATTGTCTACATTACTTTTGCCAGAAGCCTCCTGATGCCATGGTGATGGTGGCGGCGCACCCCAAACCATAACAGGGGCTTTGGATCTCTATCTTCGATAGTTTCTGGGGGAGCGGCGCAAAAGGCACCCTGCAGGACATCGAGAAACGACCGTCTCCCGAACCACTGTCTCTTATACTCCCCTGAGACCCGCGTGGTGGCGGCAGGTTGATGCACCGGATCGGTACGCCGGAACTGGAGTTCCGCTTCGCTGCTGCGGAGCAGCCCTAATGGCTGATTATGAATCGGCGAAGTTGGCGACATTTGTCATCGTGGCGAGGCCTTGCAGCCGCTCTGCCCCGACAAAAAGTTCTGAGCACTCGGAGATAAGTCGCGTTACTTACTCCAGAAACAAACCAAAGTGGTCCTGCGCATCAGATAGTTTTGCGATCCTCTGCAAAGCTTCATCGCCAAGTGCAGTGGCTACGTCTTGCAATAGAAGCGTCAGGCCTGCTGTGATCCCAAGTGGAAGCGAAAGCACAAAACGCGTTTCCGCTGGATATCTTAAGACATACGGCGTGATGCCGGTCGCCCAGTCACAAAACTCGTCAGCAAAAATCACCACATCCACACCACGCTCACGCGCAAAACGTGCGAGCAGAGGGCCTTGTGCGCCATATCGAAAGGTGTCGATCATGATCAGAGTGATCCGCTCACCTGGCGCGGGCAAAAGGCCGGCATACACTCCGTCGATTCCATCAAGGATATGCACTCTGTCACGCAGATAGCTGAGGCGACGACTCAACCCGTCCGCCAAGAAGTGCATCGTCTGAAAGCCGACGACCTTTACGCTGTCCGGCTCCGCGACAAGGCCAACGACATCCTTCCAGACCTGCGTCTCGCAAAGTGCAATCGCCGCATCAACTGCCGCATAGCCGAGGTCAGCGTCTTCCCTTCTGTCTGTCGCACGTCGAAACGCATCAGTGGACGCAAACCGTTGGTCAATCCGCCGGGTTTCCGGCCCGAAGGCTGTACGTCGGGCTGCTGCGCGAGCGTCGAGTGCTCCGTCGAAACCAAGCTTCCGATAAAAGCGGGTCACGGTCATAGGACTAATGTCAAGTTTTCGGGCGATTTCGGCGCTGGTCTCCACAAGAATGGTTTCTGGCCGCGCCTGCAGATAGGCCGCGATTCGACTCTCTAACTTTGTGAGACCTGGCTGCGTTGCTGCTATTGAACCCAACAGCTCGGAAAGATCTCCGTTCATTGATGCCACCCTCGCTGCCCGTTTTTGTGCGGCAACCAGACAACGATGCCTGATATTTCGCAAGTTTTCGGCACTCAAACCCGATATGTTATTTTTATCGCAAAATATATTTGATTGCTATCAAATTCTCATCTACGCTTTAATCAATTAAGAAGTGGGCTCCCTTCTCACAAGCCAAGTGACCTGCGGCGTCCATGAAAATGCTGGAACTTTCGACCCCGCCGACACTTTTCGTCCTACCGCTCGCGCCGCAGTCCAAAGCGCTGATGGTCGCAGTAAGGGCACTCAGCGGGATCGAATTACTGACGATCAAAGCTGCTGCGATGGCGCTACCAACACCGCGCCATCATTCCCTCACGGATGCACGAAAAGTGCGAAGATGAACTGACTAGTCGCCTAACTCTTCGACCAATCAACCAACTAATGGGCGCTATTGCCCAAGACAAATAAGGGAGTCTGACAATGATACTGAAGCGCAGAACAGCCCGTGTGGCTTTTGTGGCGGCACTTATGACATGCACCGCACCAGTGGCTCTTTTTGCGGCAACGCCCGCCGAAACGCTGGTTGTGGCCGACGGGATTGACGACATCGTTTCGATCGACCCGCATGAAGCGTTTGAATTTTCGGGCGTCGACTTGAACAACAACCTCTATGACACGCTGGTTGAGCTTGACCCTCTCAAGCCCGGCGAGTTGGTTCCCGGTCTTGCCGAGAGCTGGTCGGGCGATGATGACGGCGTGACCTATCGCTTCAAGATCCGCGCAGGTGTCACCTTCAGCAGCGGCAACCCCTTGACCGCAGAAGACGCCGCAGGATCGCTGCGCCGGGTCGTCAAATTGAACAAGACCCCAGCTTTCATTCTGACACAGTTCGGCTTCACTCCAGAAAACGTGGACCAGATGATTACCGCCGAGGGTGATACGGTTGTAATCAAGACCGACAAGGCTTACGCCCCCACCTTCGTCTACAACTGTCTGACGGCAGGTGTGGCAAACATCGTTGATATGACCACGGTCATGGCAAACGAAACCAATGGCGACATGGGCAACGAATGGCTGAAGGCAAACTCGGCTGGAACCGGCGCCTATGTGTTGAAATCCTACAAACCGAACGAAGGCTATATCCTTGAGGCCCGCTCAGGCCATTGGCGCGGTGACGCAATCATTAAGAATGTCTTTATGCGCCACGTGCCTGAACCAGCCACTCAGCGCCTCCTGTTGGAAAAGGGAGACATTGATATTGCGCGCGGCCTCACACCAACTGACGTTGAAGGGCTGACCGGCAACTCTGAAGTCCGCATTCAGGATGATGTTGGCGGACAGGTCTATTATCTGGCGATGAACCAAAAGAAGCCCGAGCTTACAAACCCGAAGGTTCTTGAGGCCATGCGTTGGGGCGTTGACTATCAGGGCATGACCGACACTATCCTGAAGGGTCAGTGGGGTGTGCATCAGGCCTTCCTTCCCGAAGGCTTCTTGGGTGCATTGACAGAAAACCCCTACAGCCTCGATGTCGAGAAAGCCAAAGCGCTTATGGCAGAATCCGGCGTGGCGCTTCCGCTCGAAGTGGGTCTGACAGTCCGCAACGACCAAGAGCGTATGGATATCGCTCAATCAATCCAAAACACTTTTGGTCAAATCGGGATCAACCTGACATTGGACGTGGGTGACGGTAAGACAGTTCTGGGAAAATACCGCGCCCGTCAGCATGACATCACCCTGCAAACATGGGGTCCGGACTATCCTGATCCGCACACCAATGCCTCGACCTTCGCAATGAACCCAGACAATCGTGACGAGGCAGGGGCAACCGGCTTCCTTGCATGGCGCACCGCTTGGGATCCGGCAGACCTTGGCCCGATGACAGAAGCAGCCGTCGTTGAAAAAGACGGTGACAAGCGCAAAGCCATGTATGAAGAAATCCAGCGCAAGCACCGCGATAGCTCGGCCTTCGTCCTGATGTTCCAGCAGAAAAGCCAAACCGGTCTACGCGACAATGTGCAGAACTTCTACACCGGTGGCGCAACGGACTCGGTCGTCTACTGGCTGGTGACAAAGTAAGGGGTTGCCGCCGCGCCCAGAAACATGGGCGCGGCGCATCCTTTTTTCCGGAATGACCACCACTCAAAACACCCCCGCCCGCAGCCTGGCCTTCTTGCGACAGATCGCAGGCGGCCTGACTACTCTTGCAATCACCCTTCTTGGCCTCTTGCTCGTAACGTTCTTCATCGGCCGCGTCGTGCCCATTGACCCGGTGTTATCGATCGTCGGCGAAAGGGCAACGGCCGCGCAATATGAAGCAGCGCGCGTCGCCTTGGGATTGGATCAGCCGCTATGGAAACAGTTCGGAATCTATGTTCTGGACGCCGTTCAAGGCGATCTAGGGACGTCGATCCGCACGGGGGCACCAATTATTGGCGAAATCGCGCGCTATTTCCCGGCCACCCTTGAACTCGCAACTTTGGGCACAATCATCGGCGTTATCGTCGGTGTTCCGGCCGGCGTACTGGCTGCTACGCGACCGGGCAGCTTGGCCGATCAGGTGGTGCGCCTTGTTGGCCTGATGGGATACTCGATGCCGGTGTTCTGGTTGGGGCTAATCGGCCTTTTGGTGTTCTATGGGCACCTTGACTGGGTGGGCGGCCCCGGCAGGCTCGATCCCGTTTACGAGATGATGCTCGAATTCTCTATGACGCAATATACTGGCGCCATCCTCATCGACACCGCTCTGAACGGAGCTTGGGAGGTGTTTGCCAATGCGCTGTCGCACATCGTGCTGCCTGCGGGAATCCTGGGCTATGTCTCGATGGCCTACATCAGCCGAATGACACGCAGTTTCATGATGAATGAATTGGGACAGGAATACATCACGACTGCCCGCGTTAAAGGCATGCCGGAATGGCGGGTCATCTGGGTTCACGCCATGAAAAACGTCATGGTGCCCCTGATCACCGTCATTGCCTTGTCCTATGCCTATCTTTTGGAAGGATCGGTGCTGACCGAAACCATCTTCGCCTGGCCAGGGTTGGGCAGCTACATTACCGATGCCTTGTTCACGGCGGATATGCCTGCTGTCTTGGGCGGCACCATTGTGGTGGGTGTCGTCTTTGTGACCCTGAATATGGCCAGCGATATCCTTTACAGGCTTGTTGATCCGAGGGCGCGCACATGACCCGCATGACCCAATGGCTGACTGACCCAAACCCAACATCTCGCCATCAGGCCCGGATTGGCCAGGTGTGGTTGGCCTGGATCCGCCTGCGGCGCAACCCGCTCGCCATTACAGGGCTGACGATCATCTTGATACTCTTTGCAATGGCGGCCTTCGCCCCGCTTTTTGCAACCCAAGACCCGACGACGCAGGATCTGACCCAGAGGCTTTTGCCACCGGGGACTCGCGGCCATTGGCTTGGCACTGATGATTTTGGTCGCGACATCTGGAGCCGGATCGTCCACGGCGCTCGCATTACGTTATATATCGTGGCACTGGTCGCATTAACCGCCCCGGCGCTGGGCCTATTGATTGGCACGGTTGCAGGCTATTTCGGCGGATTGGTGGATACCACACTGATGCGGATCACCGATATCTTTCTAGCATTTCCGCGATTGATTTTGGCATTGGCACTTGTGGCGGTTCTCGGCCCCGGCATCTTCAATGCAGTTCTGGCCATCGCGCTAACCGCTTGGCCACCCTACGCTCGAGTAGCCCGCGCCGAAACACTGACAGTCCGCTCCTCCGACTACATCGCGGCGGTGCGTCTGCAAGGCGCGGGATCGGCTCGGATCATCTGGGGGCATGTAATGCCTATGTGCCTGCCATCGGTCATCATTCGTGTGACTCTCGACATGGCCGGTGTGATCTTGATCGCGGCAGGGTTGGGGTTTTTGGGTCTCGGGGCACAGCCGCCTCTGCCCGAGTGGGGCTTGATGATCAGTTCGGGCCGGAAGTTCCTGTTTGAACAATGGTGGGTCGCCACAATGCCAGGGCTCGCAATATTTATTGTCTCTTTGGGCTTCAACCTGCTGGGTGACGGCTTGCGCGATGTTCTAGACCCCAGGAGTGCCGCACGATGAGCCTTCTTGAAGTTGAAAATTTGCGCGTCACCTTTTCCACTGAAACCGGGCCTGTCGAGGCTGTTCGTGGTGTCTCGTTCCAACTTGGGCGAGAGCGCCTTGGAATTGTTGGCGAAAGCGGGTCGGGCAAGACAATGACAGGCCGGGCCGTGCTCCGCCTGATCCGCCCGCCGGGAAAAATCCAGACCGATCGCATGATCTTTGACGGCCAAGATTTATCAAAAGCAAGTGAACGGGATATGCGTGCGTTGCGGGGGCGCCGCATTGCGATGGTGATGCAGGATCCGAAATATTCGTTGAATCCGGTCATGCGGGTTGGTGATCAATTGACAGAGGGGCTTCGCCAGCGCGACCGGCTTGGAGCTGCCGAAGCTCGCAAAAAGGCACTCGCTGCCCTCGAGGCCGTGCAGATCCGTGACCCCGAACGCGTGATGGATGCTTATCCGCACGAGCTTTCGGGTGGTATGGGGCAGCGTGTGATGATCGCGATGATGTTAATCCCAGAGCCGGACCTATTGATCGCAGACGAACCGACCAGCGCTCTCGATGTTACGGTGCAAGCCGAAGTTCTATCGATCCTTGATGGGCTTGTACGGGAACGTGGGATGGGCCTGATCTTCATCAGTCACGACCTGCGATTGGTGGCCCGTTTCTGTGATCGCGTTCTAGTGATGTACAAGGGGCGCGTCGTTGAAGAGCTGGTCGCGCGTGATCTTATGGCCGCTCAGCATCCCTATACGCGTGGTCTGCTGAATTGCCTGCCGCGGATTGGTGGCAGCCGTGCGCCCTTGCCGGGCCTTGATCGCACAGGGACGTGGGCGAATGACTGATTATATCGAAATTCAGGACCTTTCTGTCACCTTCGACGCCAAGGGCCGCAAGGTCAAAGCAGTGGAAGGCGTCTCGTTATGCGTGGACAAACATAAAAGTTATGGCTTGGTTGGGGAAAGCGGATCGGGGAAATCGACCATCCTAAGGGCAATCTGCGGACTTGCACCGATCACGGGAGGAACAATCAAGATCGGCGGTGAGGCGCTGCCGTCCCCCAGAGGCAAGTCTTTCTCCGCTCGAGTTCAGATGGTGTTTCAGGATCCGTATGCGAGCCTTCATCCGCGACATACCATTGATCGGACCCTGTCAGAACCGCTTATGATTCACGGGATTGGCGACACGGATTCCCGCGTCATGAAGGCTTTGGACGACGTTGGGCTGCCGAAGAGTTTTCGGTTCCGCTATCCTCATCAGCTCTCCGGTGGACAGAGGCAGCGCGTGGCTATCGCACGCGCCTTGATGTTGCAGCCGGAGATTCTTTTGTTGGACGAACCCACCAGCGCCTTGGATGCCTCAGTTCAGGCCGAAGTATTGAACCTGCTCACGCGTTTACGGGAGGAACGTGGGCTAACCTTTCTAATGGTCAGCCACGACCTCGCGGTGATCGACCATATATGCGACGATATTCTCGTTATGCAGCACGGGCGCGCGGTCGAAGAACTGTCTCGCGAAGACCTCGCGTCAGCTCGCATATCCACCGTCTATGCGCGCAGTCTTTTTGACGCGTCAGCAGATCGATTGCTGGGGTGATCATATGGCGCACACGTTGGGTTCCCTCGGTTCAGAAACACCCCGGGCCTCTGGCAATCGACTTGGGCCGACAACGTATTCTGCCAGCAGGAGCTTAATGACATGATACCTGTCTTCGACGGTCACAATGATATTCTTCTGCGCATCCTGCAGGCCCCGGAAAACCGCGAAGCGATTTGGTTGACTGGTGAAGGGTGCGGCCATCTTGATCTGCCACGGATGCAGGCGGGGGGCTTTGCTGGCGGCTTTTTCGCCATTTATCTGCCTTCTCCCGTAGCGCATGACAGTGCCATTTACATGGCAATGATGGAAAATCCCCCCTACAATCTGCCGCTTCCCGAGCTGATAGAAGCCTCCGAAGCTCTGGCACCCGCATTCGCGGCCGCGAGCCATTTGCTATGGATGGAACGATCTTCGGAGGGTGCCTTCAAGATCTGCCGTTCGGGTGGTGAGGTGCGAGACTGCATTGCCAGCGGTGTTATTGCCGCGGTGATGCATATGGAGGGTGCAGAGGCCATCGACGAAAATCTCGACAACCTGCACGCATTTCACGCCATGGGCCTGCGCAGCATTGGTCCTGTCTGGTCGCGTCCCACCATTTTTGGCAATGGCGTTCCCTTCGCTTTTCCATCCTCCCCTGATACAGGTCCAGGGTTGACCGATGCGGGCAAACGCCTGGTCCGGGAATGCAACCAGCTGAACATTATGATCGACCTGAGCCACATGAATGAAGCGGGTTTCAATGACGTCGCCGCGATCAGCTGTGCGCCGTTGGTTGCCACCCATTCCAATGCTCACGCGATTTGCCCTTCCACTCGAAATCTTACTGATCGCCAACTTAGCATGATCCGCGAGAGTGGCGGCATGGTTGGGCTGAACTTCGCCGTCGGCTTCCTGAATAGCGATGGTCAAAAGGACTCGTCCCGCGGATGGGATCCCATGTTGCGCCATATCGATTACTTGTTGGACCAACTCGGAGAAGACCACGTCGGCTTCGGGTCTGACTTTGATGGAGCCGAAATCACATCCGTTCTTGGCGATGTGGCAGGTCTACAAGGGCTGGTCCAAGCGATGAACAAACATGGCTTCGACGACGCGCTTTTACGAAAGATCTGTCATGAGAACTGGATTTCCCTGATCGATCGCTCCATTGGCTCCCGCTCGCAATAACTGACCGCTTTGGATCAGCTGGACTGGTTTTGGGAGGTTGTTTCGAGGTGAAGCGATCGAACCTGCTTGATCGTCTTCCCTTGGGATGGGGTTCTTGGCAAAGGTTGAACGGGTTTTGACAAGAATTTCAAAAGCAAAAGGCCCGACGGTTGTCGTCGGGCTGCACGTATCTGGTGTTTATAGGAAGAATTTGGTTGCGGGAGCAGGATTTGAACCTGCGACCTTCAGGTTATGAGCCTGACGAGCTACCGGGCTGCT
>RFUP01000002.1 GCA_009922885.1 Paracoccaceae bacterium | reverse complement strand
CTTCCGGAGCTTCTCGCATGACTTCCCGCGCCGATCTCGCCCGCGCCTTCGTCGATCAAACCGCATGGGCAGGCGCCGCGATCACACCCTTGGCGGGCGACGCCTCAAACCGGAAATACTTCCGTCTGCTTTCCAGCCAAGGCACCCCCGCCGTCCTGATGGATGCAGACCCCGCCAAAGGCGAGGATGTTCGCCCCTTTCTCCATGTTGCCAAACACCTCTCCAGCATCGGCCTTTCGGCCCCGCAAATCCTCGCCGAAGACCAGCCAAACGGCTTCCTCCTCCTCGAAGACCTCGGTGATGACCTCTTCGCGCGCGTCGTCCTGAAAGAGCCAAGCCTCGAAGCCCCGATGTACGAGGCCGCAACCGATGCGCTGATCGCGCTCCACGCCGCCAGCCCCGCTGACGGGTTGAAAGCCTATAACCCCGAAGTCATGGCCCGCATGGCCGCGCTCGCATGGCACTGGTATCGCACGGGGCTTCTCGGCGCCGATCCCGCCCGTGAAGCCGCCTTCCAAGCCGCGTTCCAGAGCCTCCTCGAAGCCCACGTTCCGGATACGCCCGTGATGATCCTCCGCGATTACCACGCCGAAAACCTGCTCTGGCTGCCAGATCGCAACGGCCCCGCCAAGGCAGGCCAACTCGATTTCCAAGACGCGATGCTCGGCCACCCCGCCTACGATCTCGTCTCGCTCCTCGAAGACGCCCGCCGCGATGTGCCCTATGAGATCATGCAGGGGATGATTTCGCGGTATTGCGGTGCAACAGAGACGAATACGGGCCATTTCCTCCTCGCCTACCACCTCCTCGGCGCGCAGCGAAACCTCCGCATCCTCGGCGTCTTCGCCCGCCTCTCGATGCTCGGTGGCAAACCCCATTACGTCGATCTAATCCCCCGCGTCTGGGCGCATCTGATGAACGACCTCAAGCATCCCGTTCTGGCCGGAATCGCCCCCCTGATCCGCGCCGAACTGCCCGAACCCACCCCTGCCAATCTGCAAAAGCTGAAAGACCTATGCGGAACAGTCCAAGCGCCGTAATGCTCTTCGCCGCAGGCTTCGGCACGCGGATGGGCGACCTCACCAAGAGCCGTCCGAAACCCCTGATCGAAGTGGGGGGCAAAGCCCTGCTGGATCATGCGCTTGATCTGGCGAAAGCCATCGCGCCTCAGCAGATCGTCGTGAACACCCATTACCTCGCCGCAAAGATCGAAGAGCACCTCGCGGCCGAACCGGTGCGTCTTTCCCATGAAACGCCCGATATTCTCGAAACCGGAGGCGGTCTTCGCCAAGCTCTGCCGCTTTTGGGGGAAGGCCCGGTCTTCACCCTCAACACCGATTACGTGTGGCGCGGTCCAAACCCCCTCTCGCTGCTACAGTCCGCTTGGGATGCCGAGAAGATGGATGCGCTCCTCCTCTGCATCCCGAAGGAAAACGCGCTGGGCCATAACGGCCAAGGCGACTTCCTCATAAGCAGCACAGGCCAAGCCGCGCGCGGGCCCGGCTTGATTTACGCAGGCGCGCAGATCATCAAGCCCGACGGCCTCACCGCAATCCCCGAGCGTTCCTTCTCACTCAACCGTTTGTGGGATGCGATGCTTGGTCAAGGCAGGCTTTACGGCCTCCCCTATCCGGGAAAATGGTGCGATGTTGGCCGCCCCGAAGGTATCCTCCTCGGGGAAGCCCTGTTGAAAGGTTCCGATGTTTGATCCCCAAGAGAAGCCGCGCGTTTTCGGTCTCCCGCCCGGAGCGGATTTCCCGCGCGCTCTTGTCGATCACCTGATCGAAGCCCATCACGGCCAGCCGCCCGAAGCGCTCGCGCAGGTCCGCATCATCGTGAACACCCGCCGCATGGAGCGGCGCATCACCGAGCTGTTTCACCAAGGCCCAGCACTGCTGCTTCCGCGCATCGAACTTGTGGGTGAGTTGGAGCACGGGCTTCTCGGCCTTCCCCCCGCCAGCTCCCCGCTCCGCCGCCGCCTCGAACTCACCCGCCTGATCGCCTCGCTCCTCGATGCCCAGCCCGATCTCGCCGCCCGAAGCTCGCTTTACGATCTGGCCGATAGCCTTGCTTCCTTGATCGACGAAATGCACGGCGAAGGCATCCACCCGAACCAAGCTGCCGCCATCGATGTGGCCAACCACTCCGCGCATTGGGCGCGCACCCAAGCCTTCCTCAGCATCGCCACCAATTATCTGGCCGACATGCAGGAAACCCCCGATGCGCGCGAACGCCAGAGCCTCGCGGTTGATCTCATCACTTCCGATTGGCAACAAAACCCGCCCGAAACGCCCATCATCCTCGCAGGCTCAACCGGATCATGGGCCACCACCCGCCGCTTGATGTGCGCCGTGGCGAAACTGCCCCAAGGCGCCATCATCCTGCCGGGCTTCGATTTTGCCATGCCTCTGCACGCGTGGGCCGACCTCAACAATCCTCTGACCGCCGAAGATCACCCCCAAACCCGCTTCCGCCGCCTGATGGAAGACCTCAAACTCGCTCCCGCAGACATCCTCCCGTGGCCCCATAGCACCGCGCCGAACCCTGCACGCAACGCACTCGTCTCCCTCGCGCTCCGCCCCGCACCCGTCACCGATTGCTGGCTCGAAGAAGGCCCAAAACTGCCCGATCTCGCGGAAGCCACCCAAGAAATCACCCTGCTAGAGGCCCCCAGCCGCCGCCATGAAGCGCTCTCCATCGCGCTCCGCCTGCGCCAAGCCGCCGAGGATGGCCAAAGCGCCGCGCTCATCACGCCGGACAGGATGCTCACTCGCCAAGTCGCCGCCCATCTCGACCGCTGGCGCCTCATCGCCGACGACAGCGCCGGCGAACCGCTCCACCTCAGCGCCCCCGGTCGCTTCCTGCGCCACACCTCCGCCCTGCTCGAAGGCCGCCTTACCGCCGAAGCGCTGCTCGTCATCCTGAAACATCCGCTCTGCCATGCAGGCGAGGGCCGCAAACTCCACCTCCGAAACACACGCCTCCTCGAATTGCAGATCCGCCGCCACGGCATGCCTTTTCCTGCGGCGGAAACCCTCACCGCTTGGGCCGAAACGCGCTCTCCCGAAGTTCAGGAGTGGATGGGTTGGCTCGTTTCCTGCCTTGCCAACACCGAACGCCCGGAAGCTCCGCTCACCGATTTGGTCAAGCATCATCTCGCTCTGGCCCAAAGGCTTTCGGCGGGTGGTGCAGATAACATCCCCCTGTGGGAAGGCGAAGCAGGCCTTGCCGCCCAGACAGTCATGCAAAGGCTCCAAGCAGAGGCCGCGCATGGCGGTCTCATGGAATCCAGAGACTATTCCAGCCTGATTTCCGCACTTTTGATGCGCGAAGTCGTCCGCTCCGCCGTCGAGCCGCACCCCCTGATCCGCATCTGGGGCACCTTGGAAGCCCGCGTCATGGGTTCCGATCTCCTGATCCTCGGCAGCCTCAACGACGGCTCGTGGCCAGCCGCGCTTCCCCCCGATCCGTGGATGAACCGCGCGATGCGCCTGCAAGCCAAGATGCGCCTCCCCGAGGTTCGCCTCGGCCTCGCGGCCCACGATTTCCAACAGGCCATCGGCGCGAAAGAGGTCTGGCTCACCCGCTCGCTCCGCTCGGACGATGCCCAATCCGTGCCCTCCCGCTGGCTCAACCGCCTCACCAACCTCCTCGAAGGCCTGCCCGAACAAGGCGGTAAGGCGGCTCTCAAGGCGATGCGCGCGCGTGGTGGCGATTGGCTCGCGAAAGTTGCCGTAATCGAAGCCTATACCTGCACAGCCTCGGCCACGCGCCCCGCCCCCATCCCACCGAAAGAGGCGCTGCCGAAGAAGCTCTCGGTCACCCAGATCAAAACTCTCGTCCGAGACCCCTACGCGATCTACGCCCGTGAAATCCTCAAGCTCCAGCCGTTGGATCCCCTCATGCTATCCGCCGATGCCCGCCTCAAAGGCATCGCGCTGCACGAGGTGTTCGAGCGGTTCCTCCGCGCCGTCAAACGCGAGCCCTCCCTCCTCACAGTCGATCACCTTCTTGCGGAAACAGAGACTATTCTGGCCGAAAACGTCCCATGGCCCGAAGTCCGCATGCTCTGGAGTGCCCGCCTCCGAAAACTCGCTTCAGCCTTCATTGAGGAAGAAGTCGCCCGACAATCCCAATCCTCGCTCGCGGAAATCGAAGCGGTTGGCGTGCTCACTCTTCCCGCTTTCGACCTCACCCTGAAAGGCAAAGCCGACAGGATCGACCGCGCTTCCGATGGCACCATCCACCTCTACGACTACAAAACCGGTTCGCCCCCAACGCCAGCCCAGCAAAAGCACTTTGACCGCCAGCTTCAAATTGAGGCCGCCATGATCCGCCGCGGCGCGTTCAAGGATGTCGATCCGGCCGATGTCAGCCTCGCCGCCTATCTCGAAGTCAGTTCCAAGCTCAATACCCAGCCAGCCGAACTCGTATCGAAAGACGGCGCAGACCAGATCGCCGCCACATGGGAATGGCTCAACCGACTCTTGTCGCACTACCTTCTAGAGGGCGCAGGCTTCACGGCCCGCAAACAAATGGAGCGATCACAACACGCCTCCCCCTACGATCACCTCGCCCGCTACGGCGAGTGGGATGAAACCCAAACGGCCAGCCCGGAGGTGCTCGAATGAGTGGCATGAACGACGCTACCCGTGCCCAAGTCAGTGCCGCGCGCCCCGATGTCTCCACATGGGTCGGCGCAAACGCTGGCTCCGGAAAAACCCGCGTGCTGACAGACCGCGTCGCGCGCCTGCTTCTTGACGGAGTCGAGCCGCAAAAGATCCTCTGCCTCACCTATACCAAGGCCGCCGCTTCCGAGATGCAGAACCGTCTGTTCCGCCGCCTCGGTGAATGGGCCATGCTCGACAATGACACGCTATCGAAGGAAATGCACAAACTCGGGCTTGGTCAGAACCTCCCCAAGGGCGTTCTCCGCGATGCCCGCACCCTCTTCGCGCGCGCCATCGAAACCCCCGGTGGCCTCAAGGTCCAAACCATCCACTCCTTCTGCGCCACCCTCCTGCGCCGCTTCCCGCTCGAAGCCCGAGTCAGCCCGAACTTCCAGGAAATGGACGACCGCGCCGGCTCCCTCCTCCGCGCCGAGATTGTGCGCGACATGGCTGAAGGCCCGCACCGACAGGCGATGGAAGCGATTGCGATGCGTCTGTCCGGGTCTGATTTCGACGAATTCACCCAATCCATCGTGATGAACCGTGCAGGCTTCCAAGGCGATCACACCCGCATCACCCTCGCGCCGCTATTCGGCGTGGAGCCCACTGCCAAACCCGAAGACGTGCTCCCCATCGCCTTCACTGGCGCCGAAGCCGCCCTTGCGAAAGACATTTGCGAACTCTTCCCGAAGCAGGGGGCGGCGACCAAGAAATTTGCCGACGGCCTCTCCAAGATCAACCTCCCCCAACCCAGCATTGCCGCGCATGAAGCGCTGGTTCCATTGTTTCGCGACTCGAACAACGGCCCGTTCAAGGTCGGCCGCATTCCCCAAGCGAACCACCATAAAGTCCGCGAGGCTGTCGCCCATCTCATTGACGATATCGATGCCTGGATCGAACGCACCGCTGCCGCCCATGAACTCCTGAACCGGATCAAGGCCTGGGAGGCCACTGCCGATCTTCACGCCTTCGCGAAACCCTTTATCGAGGCGTATCAGTCTCGAAAACTGGTGCGCGGCTGGCTCGATTTTGACGATCTTATCCTGAAAGCCCGCGATCTGCTTTCCCGCTCCGAAGTCGCCTCTTGGGTGCTCTATCGCCTTGATGGCGGCATCGACCATATCCTCGTCGACGAGGCCCAAGACACCAACCCCCTCCAATGGCAGGTGATCGACCTCCTCAGTCAGGAATTCACCTCCGGCGAAGGCGCAAACTCGAACAAGCAGCGCACCATCTTCGTCGTGGGCGACAAGAAGCAGTCGATCTACAGCTTCCAAGGCGCCGACCCGAAAGAATTCGACCGCATGCGCCTTCGTTTTTCCGAACGGCTCGACCCCATCGGAACGCCGCTCGTCTCTACCAGCCTGCGCTATTCCTTCCGGTCGTCGAAAACGATCCTTTCCCTCGTCGATCACACTTTCACGGATCGCGAAGGATCGGGTTTCGAGGCGAATTCGTCTCATATTGCGTTCCACGACCTCCTGCCCGGCCGCGTCGATCTCTGGCCTCTCGTCGAACCTGCCGACAAGGAGAAGCCGCCGGAAGACGCCACCGTCGATTGGGTTTCTCCGGATCACCATGACGTGCGTCTCGCGCGCCAGATCGCCCAAGAAATCCGAAATATGATCGGCTCGGGCGCAACGATCCCCGAAACCCCGAAAGATGGCGGCCCGATCGTCGCCCGCCCCGTTCGCGCGGGCGATTTCCTGATCCTCGTTCAGCGCCGCTCCGCGCTATTCGCCCATATCATCAAGGCCTGTAAGGAAGAGGGCCTGCCCATCGCCGGATCGGACCGACTGAAAGTCGGCGCCGAGCTTGCCGTCCGCGATCTAGCCGCACTCCTCTCCGCTGTCGCCACGCCAGAGGACGATCTCTCCCTCGCCACCGCGCTCCGCTCCCCGCTTTTCGGCTGGTCTGAGCAGCAGATATTCACCCTCGCCCACGCCCGTGGCGACAAAACGCTTTGGGCTGCGCTACAGGAGAAGGCAGAAGATCACGCCGAAACAGTCTCTATTCTTGCCGATCTCGCCGCTCAGTCGGACTATCTCCGCCCCTATGATCTGATCGAACGGATCCTCATCCGCCACGACGGCCGCCGCAAACTTCTGGCACGTCTCGGCACCGAAGCCGAAGACGGGATCGACGCCCTGCTCTCGCAGGCCCTTGCCTATGAGCAGAACGATATCCCCAGCCTCACGGGCTTCCTCGGCTGGATCGAAACCGACGATCTCGAAATCAAACGCCAATTCGACGGTGATGCCGATGAGATCCGCGTCATGACCGTTCATGGCGCAAAGGGTCTCGAAGCCCCCATCGTCATCCTCCCCGACACGATGGACCGCAGGGATCAGAACGAGAAGCGCATCGTATTGCACGACGGTCTCTGCTGGTGGTGGCCCAACGCCGCCGAGCGCCCGGAGATGTATAACGACATCCGCGAAACCCGCCTCGGCACAGTCGCCGCCGAGCGGGACAGGCTCCTCTATGTGGCCCTAACTCGTGCGGAAAAGTGGTTGATCCTCGCTGGATCCGGCTCGCTGAAAGAGGATTCCTCCGGCTGGTACGCCCAGTTGCAAGGCAGCATGACCAATATGGGCGCCACGCCCCACGCCTACTCCAGCGGTCAAGGCTTGCGCATGGAAGACGAGGGCTGGCACGCCCTTCCGCTTGACACCCCGAAGGAAAAATCAGCCCCCCAAACCAAAGCGCTCGATCCACTTTTCCACCTTCCCGCCAAGCGGATGCCCAAACCCCAAGGCACCGTCCGCCCCTCTTCCCTCGGCGGCGAACACGCGCTCCCCGGCGAAGGCCGCGCGCCGGATGAGGCGATGTCTTTCGGCTCTCTCGTCCACCTCCTCTTGGAAAAGCTCCCTGGGCTTCCCCCGTCGCTCTGGCCTGAAGCCGCCGCGCAACTGGCCTCCGGTTTCGATCCCGCAGCGCTCGCCCCCGCTTTGGAAGAAGCCCAGCGCACCATCCAGTCGCCCACCTTATCGCAATACTTCACCCAAGGCCTCGTCGAGGTGCCGATTTCGGCCACCCTCCCCGAGCTTGGCCGCGTCTTTGGCAAGATCGACCGCCTTATCGTCGCAGCCGATCACGTGCTTGCGATTGATTACAAGACAAACAGCGTCGTTCCCGCATCAGAATCCGAGGTGCCCGAAGGCCTCCTGCGCCAGATGGCAGCATATTCCGCCGCCCTGTCAGCGGTTTACCCCGAGAAGCGCATCGAAACCGCCTTCATCTGGACAAGCTCCACCACCTTCATGCCCCTCTCGGAGCATATCTTGCGCACCGCCTATGTGCGCGCCACAACCCTTGACGCCCCGCGCCCCTCCCCATAGCTTACCCTCAACTGCCTCACATTCAGGAGATGAGATATGGCTGGCGCAACCGTTGCCGTTACTGATGCCACCTTCGACGCCGAAGTCAAAAACTCGGACGTCCCCGTGGTCGTAGACTTTTGGGCTGAATGGTGCGGCCCCTGCCGCCAGATTGGCCCGGCCCTCGAAGAACTCGCCACCGAATACGGCGGCAAGGTGAAGATCGCCAAGATCGACGTCGACAACAACCAGCAGGTTGCCGCCCAACTCGGCGTTCGCGGCATTCCGGCGCTCTTCATCTTCAAAGACGGCCAAGTGATCTCGAACCGCGCCGGCGCGGCCCCGAAAGCCTCGCTGAAAAGCTGGATCGACAGCGCCATCTAAGGCCTGCCAAACCGAACACGAAAAGGGCGCCCTTGTCGGCGCCCTTTTTCATATCGGCATGCCGCCACGCTTTAGTGCGGCAAGGATCTTGTCCTCGGCCTCGGGCCTGCCCGCGTTGATGCTCATCTCCTGCCAGAACCACCAAAGATAGCCCTCGTAATCCGGCCGATGCGCCAGTGGATCGCGCAACGCGGCTTCCGCATCCTCGCGCGCATCCAAAGCGATGTGATGGAAATCCACTCCCGCAAACAGCACCGCAGGCTTTTCCAGAAAATAGCCGTTGAACGCCACGCTCGAATTCATCGTCACCACATAATCGCAACGCGGCAGCAAGCGCTCCATCTCCCCCATCACAACCGTCAGACGCGGGTGCGCGTCTTCCATCCGCTGCAATGCCGTCAACTCCGCCTCGGTGTAGCGCTCCTTCGGATGCAGTGCCGCCACAACAGGGCGCGCATCACAGCGCAACACCGTCTCGATCATCTCCAAGGGCGAGCAAGCCTGAAACGAGCGCCGCTCCATCAACCGCCCTTGCAGCGCAACATAAACGAAGCCCTCTTCGGCCAGATCGCCCAGCACCTCGCCGAAGAGCCGCTCGCGCCAATAGCGGAAAAACCGTTTCGCTTCCTTCCGATCGATCCTCTGCCCCGCGAATGGCGTCCGCGCCACGTTCCACTCCCAGCGCGCGCCGCTCGGCTCCAACCCCCAGAACGGATAATGATACGCCCGCCGGAACGTCAGCCCGCGCGGCCCCCAAGGCTCCTCCATGTGAAACAAGGACCAGCCTTCGAACTCCGCATGCCGCCGCGCCTCGGCAGGCCCATTACCATGCACCTCGATGCCGAACCCATGCTCCCGCAGCACATCCGAAATCTTGGAAATGAAATTATGCGCGCCCCGCTCAGCGCTCTCCCGCAGGCTTGGCTCCAGATAGAACCGGACGGTTTTTTCGTTGCTCATAGCCCCTCGTTAACCATTTTTTCGCCGCGCACGTCCGTATCAACGTCATGACGCTTGCCATACACAAGCCATACGCAATCTGGCATGGTTGCGAGCGGCGGATTTCCTGCCCATATAACCCATTAACCACGGAGGGCGGTATGGCCGAAGACAAGTTTCCCGGATGGCACGGAACCACCATTATCGGTGTGCGTAAAGGTGGCGAGGTTGTCGTTGCTGGCGATGGGCAGGTAAGCCTCGGCCAAACGGTCATCAAAGGCACCGCCCGCAAAGTGCGCCGCCTTTCACCCGGCGGTTATGATGTGGTTGCGGGCTTTGCAGGCTCCACCGCAGATGCCTTTACCCTTCTGGAAAGGCTGGAGAAAAAGCTCGAAGCCACCCCCGGCCAACTCGCCCGCGCCTCTGTTGAGTTGGCGAAAGACTGGCGCACGGACAAATACCTGCAAAAGCTCGAAGCGATGCTCATCGTGACGGACGGCAAAGAGCTTTTCGTCATCACTGGCGCAGGCGATGTGCTGGAACCCGAGCATAACGTCGCGGCTATCGGTTCGGGTGGAAACTACGCCCTCGCAGCCGCCCGCGCCCTGATGGATAGCCCCCTAAGTGCCGAAGAAGTGGCGAGAAAATCCATGTCCATCGCCGCAGACATCTGCGTTTACACCAATGGCAATCTCACCGTGGAAAAGATCAGCGGCTGATCCGCTGTTTCACGTGAAGCAAAAAGGCCTCGCATGACCGACCTCACCCCCCGCGAAATCGTTTCCGAACTCGACCGCTTTATCATCGGCCAGAAAGACGCCAAACGTGCCGTTGCCGTTGCCCTTCGCAACCGCTGGCGCCGCAAACAATTGCCCGGCGACCTGCGCGACGAGGTTTATCCCAAGAACATCCTGATGATCGGTCCAACTGGCGTTGGCAAAACCGAAATCAGCCGCCGTTTGGCCAAACTCGCCAAAGCGCCCTTCCTCAAGGTTGAGGCCACCAAATTCACCGAAGTCGGCTACGTTGGCCGCGATGTTGAGCAAATCATCCGCGATCTGATGGATAGCGCCGTTGTGCAGGTTCGCGAACAAATGCGCGAGGATGTCAAAGCGCGCGCCCAGAAAGCCGCCGAAGATCGCGTCATCGAAGCCATCGCTGGCTCCGACGCGCGCGAAGCCACCCGCGAAATGTTCCGCAAAAAGCTGAAAGCTGGCGAGTTGGACGACAAGATCATCGATCTGGAGCTGAACGATCCTTCTGGCGGAATGCCTGTCATGGGGATGCCCGGGCAAGGCATGGAAATGCAGATGCAGGGCTTGCAAGACCTCTTCAAAGCCTTTGGTGGCCGCAAGACCCGTCGCAAACTCAGCGTCTCGGAAAGCTACGAGGTGCTGATCGCCGAAGAGGCAGACAAGCTTCTCGACGACGAAACCGTCAAAGCCGCTGCATTGGAAGCCGTGCAGGAAAACGGCATCGTGTTCATTGACGAGATCGACAAGGTTTGCGCCCGCGCCGAAACCCGCGGTGCCGATGTATCCCGTGAAGGCGTGCAGCGTGACCTGCTTCCCCTGATCGAAGGCACCACCGTTTCCACCAAATACGGCCCCGTGAAAACCGACCACATCCTCTTCATCGCGTCGGGCGCCTTCCACATCGCCAAACCATCGGACCTCCTGCCCGAACTCCAAGGCCGCCTGCCGATCCGCGTGGAGTTGAAGCCACTTACCGAGGCCGATTTCGTACGCATCCTCACCGAAACCGATAACGCCCTCACCCGCCAATACACTGCCCTGATGGGTACCGAAGAGGTCACCGTCAGCTTCACCGAAGATGGCATCGCCGCTTTGGCCCGCATCGCCGCCGAGGTGAACCAGAGCGTCGAAAACATCGGCGCGCGCCGCCTCTACACGGTGATGGAGCGCGTCTTCGAAGAACTTTCCTTCACTGCACCCGATCGCTCCGGGCACTCTGTCGTTGTTGATGCAGCCTTCGTTGAAGCAAATCTGGGCGAACTTTCGCGCTCCGTGGACGTGAGCCGTTACGTCCTCTAGGCGAGAAGATTTCTTCGCGATAAACCCTCGCTTAATCAGGCGGGGGTTTTGATGGCCATTCGACTTCTTTTTGTGTTTGTTTTCCTGCTTTCGGCCTGCACCGACCGCGGCTCTACCGTTCTCATGCCCAGCGCCATCGGCATCGGAACGATCCACCGCGTTTTCGTAACCACAGAACGTATGCCCGATGAAACCGGATGGTTCGGCGCAGATCGCTCCGAGGAACGCCGCTACCTCGCGGTCGATGTCTCGGTGCCACCAAATCATAAAGCTGGCCAGATCAAAGCCGGGTACCGCAACCCCAATCCTCAACGCTCATTCGTCGTGGCCGAGCGATCGGATTTCGCTTCGAACACCCAATTCCGCGCAGAGCTTGGCACAGCCCTAAAAGCCCACGCCCCGAGTGATCGCGAGGTCGTTCTCTACGTGCACGGCTATAACAACTCGTTCCTTGATGGCGTCTATCGCTCCGCCCAATTGATGCATGATTTCGAGTTGCCGGGCGAAGTCGTGCATTTCGCATGGCCTTCCGCCGCGCACCCGCTGGGCTACACCTATGACCGCGACTCCCTCCTGATCGCCCGAGATGGGCTGGAACAAACCCTGCGGGATATCTCGGCCAGCGGTGCCAAACGCATCATTCTCGTCGCGCATTCGCTCGGAACGATGCTCAGCATGGAAACACTCCGCCAGATCGAGATCCGCGAACCCGGTTGGTCGCGCCGTCACCTTGGTGGTGTGGTGTTGATTTCACCCGACCTCGACGTAGAGCTGTTCCGCACCCAAGCGGGCCGCATCCGCGAACTTCCACAGCCTTTCGCGATCTTCGTCTCGCAGAAAGACCGCGTGCTCGCCCTCTCGTCACTCATCAACGGCGTCGGCAATCGCCTCGGCAATCTCGCCGATCCGGTCGCGCTTGCGGACTTCCCTGTTACCGTTCTTGATGTATCAGACTTCAGCGCTGGTGCAGGCGGCCACTTCACTGCGGGCACATCTCCCGCACTGATCAACATCCTGAACCGATCCTCTGAAGTTGATAACGCCTTCCAGCTGGATCGCGCGGGCAAAACCGGTTTGCTTTCTGGCACCATCCTCACGGTTCAAAAGGCAACCACTGTGATCCTGTCACCCGACGTTCTCGTGACTGGGAGGCGCCTGAATTAGCGGCGCTTTCGCAGATAGACGTAATAGGCGCCACCGCCCCCATGGGCCAAATGCGCCTGCGCCACCTGCAACACCGCTTGGTGGATCGGCGGCAGTGAAAGCCATTGCGGCACCTGATGCCTAAGAACACCCCGCCGCACCGGAATGGGGCCACCCTCATCGCGGTCCTTGCCCTTACCGGTAATCACCAAAACAAGCCGCAGTCCCTGCGCCTGCGCCGACAGGATGAAGGAAACCAGCGCTGGATGCGCCTTGTCCAAGGTCATCCCGTGCAAATCAAGCCGCGCTTCGGGCGAAAGCTTGCCGCGCTTCATCCGCTGAAAAGCTTTCGCATCCATCTGAACAGGCTGGCGGGCAACGCGCACTTCCACAGGGGCGAGAATATCATGGCTCGGCCCGGTGGTTGCCTTCGCACCGATGCTGAATTCCGGCAATCGCGGCTGCACATGTTTGATCGGTTTCGGCTTGGGAAGTGGGTCAGCCACAGAACGGTCCGGATGCATGCGGTGCACCGAGTCAGTCACCTTGCGCCATAACTCGACCTCGTCTTGCGACAACCGCCGCCGGGTCATTCCTCTCCCTCCGGCAGCATCGCATAAGCGCGCTGGATCGGCATCAGCACGATCATCCGGCCGGGATCTTTCAGCGTACCCGCCATCTTTCCGGCCTCGTCGCCGGTGCCGAAGAAAATATCGGCACGTTGCGCACCCTTGATCGCACTGCCCGTATCCTGCGCAATCATCAAGCGCCGCATCGGTTCGGAGCCGCCCTTCTCGATCCAGACGGGCGCACCCAAAGGCACGTATTCCGGATCAACGGCGATGGTCCGCAGCGTTGTCACCGAACGGTTCATCGCCCCAAGCGGGCCTTTCTCCGCCGGAACTTGGCTCACCTCTCTGAAAAACACATAAGACGGGTTCACATGCAGCAGCTCCGACCCGTCCACAGGATTGCGCCGCACCCAGTTCTTGATCACCTCGGCGGAAACCTGATGCAGCGCGTAAACACCTCGCCGCACCAACTCCATCCCGACTGACCGATAGGTATGCCCGTTCTTCCCCGCATAACCCACGCGGATCATCTTCCCACCCGGCAATCGGATGCGCCCCGACCCCTGAACTTGCAGGAAAAACAGCTCAACCGGGTCATCGACCCAAGCGATTTCCAACCCCCGCCCCGAAAGCACACCCGAGGTTTCGATTTCCCTCCGGCTCAACCAAACCGAAACACGCTGCGCCTCTGGTGGCATCCGGTAAACCGGATAGCGGAACCGGCTCGTCGGCACGAGAGAGCCATCAAGCTCCGGCTCGAAATACCCGGTGAAAAGCGCGGGCGTCCCGTCTTCGATCATCACGGGACGGAAAAACAATTCGAAGAAAGCGCGCCCGGATTTCTGATGTTGCGCCACCGCACAAAGCGAAGACCAGTCCGGGTCTTTCAGATCGATGCAAGTTTCCAGAAAAGCTTGAAAGGCCGCTTCGTGATCGTCTTCCTCCCAACCATTCAGGTCGGAAAACTGCATCACAGTGATGGTCGGCTCATTGGCCGATGCTGGCCCTGTCATGACCAACACTGAGAGCAGAACTGCACGAAGCCACCCGCTCATTCGCCCGTGGCAACCAGTTCCCAGTTGGGATCGTTGGCCCCCATCTTGCGGGCAAAAGTCCACACATCCTTGATGCGCTTGATCTCACCCACCTTGCCTTCCACAACCTCACCCGCATTGTCGCGCACAACAGAGGTCAGTTCGGCAGCAAACCGCACCGTGATTTCGGCCTCGCCCGATTTTCCGTCAAAGGTCGCATCGGCAATCGCCAACTCGCGGATCCCGATGAAATCGGCCTCGACCTTATAGCCCTTCGCAGCGCGCTCTTCGACCACACCCGCAAAAGCCTCGTACACATCTGCCGAAAGGAAGGGCTTGATCGGCGCAAGATCGCCGCGCTCGAACCCCATAAGGATCATTTCATAAGCGCCACGCGCGCCCTGAAGGAAGTCCGCCACACCAAACGACGACTCCACGCGCTTCATCTCGGCCAAAGCCCGCGCGGCAGACGAACCATCCTCGACATGATCAATGATGTCGTGATCCGGGCCGCCATCAATCACCTCGAAGCTGCGGCGACGGTTTTCCTTGGGTTCAGCTTCACGCGCAACCGGTTTCTCGAAACCATCCCGAGTTCCAAGAACGCTCTTCAGCCGCAGGATCAGAAACACAGCGATCGCAGCAAGAACTAGAAGCTGGATAAGGGGTTGGTTCATCGAAATCCTCACTAGATTGAGGCAGGCATTCAAATCCCGCCACACCGCACTTATGTAGGTTACAGCCGTAGGCAAGTCTACCGCGCGAAATAGGAGTCTTTTTCAATGTGGCTGTTTCTCGCATTTTTGTTAGTGCCGCTGATCGAGATCGGCCTGTTTATTCAGGTCGGCGGGCTGATCGGCTTGTGGCCAACGCTCCTGATCGTCGTTCTTACCGCCATCGCTGGCACCTCGCTCGTGCGGTCGCAAGGTCGCCTTGCCCTTGGGCAGGTCCAGCGCAGTTTCCGCAACCTGAATGACCCAACCGAACCTTTGGCGCACGGCGCGATGATCCTGTTTGCGGGCGCGCTGCTTCTCACTCCGGGTTTCTTTACCGATACCTGCGGGCTCCTCCTGCTGATCCCGGCCGTTCGGAAAGCGGTCTTCACCTATTTCCGCTCGCGCGTCACAGTTTCTACCGTCAATTTCAGCCACCCCGGCATGAGGCCTTCCGAAGACAACCCCGACATCGTCGAAGGCGACTATTTCGAAGTCGAGCGTCCTAAATCTCCCACGCATCAACCCTCCGGTTGGACCAAGCATTGAGGCCCGTGCGCCAACCTGCTAACGCTTGTGCAAACGTATTTAGGAGCAAAAAATGGCTGAAAATGGCGCCGCGGAAGCACAAGCCCCACAGGTTCGCATGAACGTTCTCACGCAGTATATCCGCGACCTTTCCTTCGAGAACATTCTCTCGCAGAAGGGCAGCACGGGCGAAGTCGTTCCCGATGTAAAAGTTCAAGTGAATCTCGACGCCCGCAAGCGTTCTACCGAGCATCAGTTCGAAGTCGCCATGAAGCTCCGCGTGGATTCCGTCGCGAAAGAGTCGAACGACAAGCTCTTCCTCATGGAACTGGATTATGTCGGCGTCTTCCAAATCGAAGGCGTTCCGGAAGACCAGCTTCATCCGTTCCTTCTGATCGAATGCCCGCGGATGCTCTTCCCCTTCGTGCGCCGCATCGTCTCCGATGTCACCCGCGACGGCGGCTTCCCGCCCCTCAACCTGGAAACCATCGATTTCGTCGCGCTCTATCGCAACGAGTTGATGCGTCGTCAGGCCGCGCAGCCCGTCGGTCAGGCCTGATATTTCTTCCAGATCGCGCTGTCGCCCATCTTTGCAATCATCGCATCATGGGCGGCAGTTTCTTCTGCGGTTAGCCGCGAAGGCAACGGCACCGCACGCGGTTGAGGGCGCCAATCGCTTACAGCTTCGGTTTTGCCCTTGGTTTCCACAACCTGAGCCAAACCGAAATCCGGTTGCCGGCCCCCGATCAGCTCCAGATACACCTCGGCCAAAATCTCGGAGTCGAGCAGCGCGCCGTGCAGCGTTCGGTTCGAGTTATCAATCGCAAATCGGCGGCACAGCGCATCGAGAGATGCGGGCGATCCCGGAAACTTGCGCCGCGCGATTTCCAGCGTATCCACCGCGCGCTCCCACGGGATTTGCGGCATATTGAGCCACTTCAGCTCGGCATTCAGGAACTTCATATCGAAGGCCGCGTTGTGGATGATCAGCTTCGCGTCGCCGATAAAGTCGAGAAACTTCTGCCCGACAGCCCGGAACACCGGTTTGTCGCGAAGCGTGATTTGCCCCGGTTCAGGCTTCTTTGGCGGCTCCAGAAGATCGCAGCCAATCCCGTGCACACCAAAGGCCTCATCAGGCATGTGGCGCTCAGGATTGATATAAACGTGAAACGTTTCACCCGTGGGCATGTGGTTGAACAGCTCCACCGCCCCGATTTCAACGATCCGGTCCCCTTGGTTCGGATCAAACCCCGTGGTTTCCGTATCAAGTACGATCTCACGCATTGCGAACCGCCTTCAAAATCTCGCGCACTTGCGCTTTCGCCATGTCAGGCGTTTCCGTTTCCACCACGAAGTCCGCCCGCACTCGCTTCTCGGCATCCGGCATCTGTTTGGCCAGAACCGCTTCGAACTGCGCTTCAGTCATTGTGCCTCGCGCCAGAACTCGTGCTCGCTGGTTTTCAGGCGTTGTTGAAACAACCACCTTGTAATCCACACGCGCATCGCCTCCTGTTTCAAACAGAAGCGGCACATCCAGAACCACCACATCGGCTTCAGCCTCTGCAATGAACCGAGCGCGGTCCTCTGCCACCAAAGGGTGCACAATCGCTTCGATCTTCTTCAAGGCCGAGGGGTCTGCCGAAATCACATCGCGGAGCTTTGCCCGATCAACACCGCCCTCACCAACAGCATCAGGAAACAGCGCACGAAGCGGCTCCGCCGCCGCACCATCTGCAGAATAAAGTCGGTGCACCGCCGCATCCGCATCCCAAACCGCGCAACCCTCGTCTGCAAATATCTTGGCAGTCGTGGATTTTCCCATCCCGATGGAGCCTGTTAGCCCGATCAGGATCATCTGAGAACGGCCGCGCGCGTCGCCGCATCAACCTCGGGGCGCACACCGAACCAGCGTTCAAATGCTGGCACCGCTTGGTGCAGCAGCATTCCAAGCCCATCAACCACAGTGCACCCCATATCCTGTGCTTCCCGAAGAAGTCGGGTTTGCAGGGGCGCATAGACCAGATCGTTCACCACCTGCCCGGCGCGCAGCCCGTCCAGAGGAACCCGAAGTTCCGGTTTGCCCACCATGCCAAGGCTCGTTGTATTTACGATCGTAGATGCATCTTCCAGCATGTTCCCGGCCTGAACCCACTCCACAACCGTCAGCCGAGCACCGAAATCTTGCGCCAAAGCCTCTGCCCGCGCGCGGGTGCGGTTGGAAATAAGGATTTCCGGAACGCCAACGTCCAAAAGCGAAGCAACAACTGCCCGCGCCGCGCCTCCTGCACCCAACACTGCCGCCGGGCCCGCTTTTGGATCCCAATCTGGCGCGTTCTGGCGCAGGTTTTCTATGAAGCCATAACCATCGGTATTGTCCGCGTGGATCTTGCCGTCTTTGCGGAAAATCAGCGTGTTTGCCGCTCCAATCAGAGCGGCGCGGTCCGTGATGATATCGGCAATCTTCATCACGGCCTCTTTGTGGGGAATGGTCACGTTCACACCCACGAAACCAAGCTTCGGCAATGTGCGAAGAGCCGTTTCCAGATCGTCCGACACAATATCCATAGGAATGTAGTGCCCCTGAAGGCCATGAACCTTCAGCCAATGGGTGTGCAGCCGTGGCGACTTCGAATGTGCAACAGGCGATCCAATGACGCCTGCAAGTGGAATACGGTCGTGGCTCATCCTTGCACATCTCCTCGCACTGTAAGCCACCCTAGCAATTCTAGCATTGGCAGGCCCAACACAGAGAAATAATCACCTTCGATGCGGGAAAACAATCTCACGCCTTCCGCTTCCAGCTTATAGGAGCCAACACTCTCGGAAATATCCGGCCAGTTACGCTCAAGATATCCTTCAAGAAACGCGTCCGAAAAGTCACGCATCTGAAGCCTCACAACACCCACATGCCGCCAGATCGGCTTCCCATCCTGACAAACCACCACGGCCGACAGCAGCGAGTGCCGATCATTCCTCAGCGCCTTCAATTGGCTCTCCGCTTCTTCCTTGGTCGAAGCCTTGGATATCAGAGCCCCCCGATGCTCCAGAACTTGATCGCATCCGATCACCATCGAACCCGGGTTCTTATCGCTCACCTTGCGCGCTTTCATCTCTGCAAGCGTATCGGCAACATCTCGTGGTGCTGCCTCATCCGCGAGCAGCGCTGCCTTAACCGATTCTTCATCAATTCTCGGCAGCATCACAGAGAAGTCGATTCCCGCGTTTCGCAGAAGTTCAGCGCGAATTTTTGAGCCCGACGCGAGCATGATCGAAGAATTCATGTGGATAACTCTTGGTAAATCTATCGGGTTTGCCTGGGCATTCTTTTGCGGAATTCGCCAGATTTGTGCAACGGCAAGCTATGGCGTCCGTGCCCCACGGAAACATGCTCATGCCATCCCGCGTGGAGAAGGATAACTGAAATCCCCACAGTCCATGTTTTATCTCAAAGTGTTCCCGTATTTATCCAGTCTTCATATATTTTAAGTATATGAAATTGCTATAATATTTTTGAATATCCACAGATTCATGATACTGGTCCCGCCAACAATCTTCATGTGGAAAAAACCTGTTTAAATAAAGTATCCCCAGCTTTTCCGCTTCCTACATCATCATCATTTTTTCTATTCTTTTATTATTAATATTGGTGAGAAACCCCCTCGGATTGACTCAGAACGCCGAGACGCGTATCCACCCTTTCGGAGCCCGTCCGGGTATCCAGCAGCCTCATTTCAAAAAGACGTGCCCCAAGCGGGGCTTAAGGTGCTTTGCTATGCCTCAAGATATCATCGAAGAAGATCGCGGTTTTGAATTTCCGGAGCGGATGAACCTCTCCGAACTCAAAGCCATGAGTGCCAAGGATCTTCTCGCGATGGCAGAAGAGCTGGAGATCGAGAACGCCTCGACCATGCGTAAGGGCGAGATGATGTTCCAGATCCTCCGCGAAATGGCCGCAGAGGATTGCGTCATTGGCGGTGACGGCGTGCTCGAAGTTCTTCAGGACGGCTTTGGTTTCCTTCGCTCGCCTGAGGCAAACTATCTACCCGGCCCTGATGATATCTATGTCTCCCCCGACATGATCCGCCTTTTCTCTCTCCGTACCGGCGATACTGTCGAGGGCGTGATCAAGGCCCCTGAGGGAGAAGAGCGCTACTTCGCACTTATTTCGGCCGAGCGGATCAATTTCGAAGATCCTGAGCGCGCTCGTCACAAGATTGCTTTCGATAACCTCACGCCGCTCTATCCGGATCAGCGATTGAAGATGGAAATCGAGGATCCAACCATCAAGGATCGCTCGGCCCGCATTATCGATCTTGTTGCCCCGATCGGTAAAGGCCAGCGTGCCCTGATCGTCGCCCCGCCGCGCACGGGTAAAACCGTTCTGCTCCAGAACATCGCACATTCCATCGAAACCAATCATCCGGAATGCTATCTGATCGTTCTTCTCATCGATGAACGCCCGGAAGAAGTGACGGACATGCAGCGTTCGGTGAAAGGCGAGGTGATTTCTTCCACCTTCGACGAACCCGCCACGCGCCACGTTGCTGTTGCCGAAATGGTCATCGAGAAGGCCAAGCGCTTGGTTGAGCATAAGCGCGATGTTGTGATCCTTCTGGACTCCATCACCCGCCTCGGTCGCGCCTACAACACGGTCGTCCCCTCGTCCGGTAAGGTTCTCACCGGCGGTGTGGACGCGAACGCCCTGCAGCGCCCGAAGCGCTTCTTCGGTGCTGCTCGTAACATCGAGGAAGGTGGATCGCTCACCATCATCGCGACGGCACTCATCGACACCGGTTCGCGGATGGATGAAGTTATCTTCGAAGAATTCAAAGGTACCGGTAACTCGGAAATCGTTCTCGACCGGAAAGTCGCTGACAAGCGCGTCTTCCCGGCGATGGATATCCTCAAGTCCGGCACCCGTAAGGAAGACCTGCTCGTCAATCAGAAGGATCTCCAGAAGACCTTCGTCCTGCGCCGCATCCTCAACCCGATGGGAACGACGGATGCGATCGAGTTCCTCATCTCGAAGCTCAAGCAGACCAAGACGAACGGCGAATTCTTCGAATCCATGAACAGCTGAGGCAACGATGGACACGATCTTTGCCTTGGCCAGCGCGCCAGGCAAGGCTGGCGTTTCAGTGATCCGGATTTCCGGTGCCGATGCATTTGACGTCGCGCTTCCGCTTGTCGGGTCACTGCCAGAGCCTCGGAAAACAGGCCTTCGTGCGCTGTGTAGCAGGCAAGGCGACCTGATTGATCAGGCCTTGGTGATTTGTTTCGAGCAAGGGGCGAGCTTTACGGGCGAGCGCTCTGTTGAACTGCATCTGCATGGATCAACCGCGATTGTCACCGCTGTTTTGCGTGAAATCGGGTTGGATGAGCGTGCCCGTCTGGCCGATCCCGGCGAGTTTACCCGCCGGGCTCTTGAAAACGGCTGCCTCGATCTGGCTCAGGTTGAGGGTTTAGCGGATCTGATCGATTCCGAAACCGAAGCGCAACGCCGTCAAGCAATGCGCGTCTTTTCTGGCGAGATCGGAACCCTGACCGACGTTTGGCGGAAATCTCTTATCCGCGCCGCGGCTTTGATCGAAGCGACAATCGACTTTGCAGACGAAGATGTGCCCGTCGATGTCACTCCCGAAGTCCGGGCTTTGCTCTCGGATGTTCAGGCCGAGATCCGGAAACAAATCCGTGGCGCCAGCGCGGCGGAACGTGTCCGTAACGGTTTCGAAGTCGCTATCGTCGGGGCGCCGAACGTCGGGAAGTCTACCCTTCTCAATGCTTTAGCGGGCAGAGAGGCCGCGATCACGTCCGAATTCGCAGGAACGACCCGCGATGTCATCGAGGTTCGGATGGATATCGCAGGCCTTCCCGTCACGCTTCTGGATACGGCTGGTCTTCGCGAAACGGAAGATTTCGTTGAAGGCATTGGAATTACAAAAGCCATCGCGCGCGCTGAAACGGCTGACATTCGTCTTTTCCTCGTTGAAAAAGGGGAGGAGCCGCCAATCACTCCACTAGAAGGTGATCTAGTCCTTATTGCCAAGGCCGATCTTCACGGGAATTTGGATGGAGCGGTTTCAGGCGTCAGTGGTCAGGGGGTCGAGAATCTGCTAGAGCATCTTCGGATCAGGCTGGCCGCTTTGTCTGCGAATGCCGGGATCGCGGTTCGAGAGCGACACCGTTTCGCGCTTGAAAAAGCTGATCTTGCGTTGGCACAGGCAGTAGAGTTGGTGAATCTTGGGTCTGAAGTGTCGGATCTTGCAGCCGAGGAAATTCGAGCCGCGGCAAGGGCGCTGGATCAGCTTGTGGGCCGGATTGATGTTGAGAACCTGCTGGATGAGATCTTTTCCAGCTTTTGCATCGGAAAGTAAGGAGTGTTTCACGTGAAACATCGCTTCGATGTCGTTGTTGTTGGTGGTGGCCACGCAGGCGCGGAGGCTGCTCATGCTGCTGCTCGTATGGGTGCGGCGACCGCGCTGGTCACACTTTCCCGCGCTGGTATCGGTGTGATGTCGTGCAATCCTGCAATTGGTGGTCTTGGGAAAGGCCACCTTGTTCGCGAAGTCGACGCGATGGATGGGGTCATGGCCCATGTCGCGGACCGCTCCGGTATCCAGTTCCGTCTATTGAACCGCCGCAAAGGTCCCGCCGTGCAGGGCCCCCGCACGCAATCCGATCGCAAGATCTACAGGGAAACGATGCTCGCGATTACGGAGCAACGCCAAAATCTCACGATCGTTGAGGGGGAATGCACCGACCTCCTGATGACGGGCGATCACGTTTCCGGCGTCGTTTTGGATGATGGTTCGGAGCTTAGCGCCGCGGCGGTTGTGCTCACGACGGGCACTTTTCTGAGAGGTGTTATCCATATCGGTGACAAGAAACGGCCGGGTGGGCGCATTGGTGATAAACCATCTGTAAAGCTGGCGGAACGTATGGATGCGTTCGGCCTTCCGCTCGGTCGCCTGAAAACGGGCACGCCACCGCGCCTTGATGGTCGGACAATCGACTGGAGCAAGCTCGACTCCCAGCCAGCGGATGACGAGCCAGTTCTCTTCTCTTTCCTCTCGAAAGCGCCATTTGTCCGGCAAATCTCGTGCGGCATCACGCACACCAACTCTAGAACCCACGATATTATTCGCGAAAACCTGTCCCGTTCCGCGATGTATGGGGGTCACATTGAAGGCGTTGGTCCGCGTTACTGCCCGTCCATTGAAGACAAGATCGTTCGGTTCTCTGATAAAGATAGTCACCAGGTGTTCCTTGAGCCGGAAGGCCTGGACGATCACACCGTATATCCGAACGGTATTTCCACCTCGCTTCCAGAAGATGTCCAACACGACTATGTGCACTCCATGGTCGGTTTGGAGAATGCGACAATTCTTCAGCCCGGTTATGCGATCGAGTATGACTATGTCGATCCGCGCGCACTTGATCTTCGCCTCGGCGTTAAATCGGTCCCTGGCCTCTTCCTCGCTGGCCAGATCAACGGAACGACCGGTTATGAAGAAGCGGCCGCGCAAGGCCTTGTGGCGGGTTTGAATGCAGCCTCTGAAGCGATGGCGAAAGAACCTGTCATTTTCTCGCGAACCGATAGCTACATCGGGGTCATGGTTGATGATCTGACGACGCGCGGCGTGGCTGAACCCTACAGGATGTTCACCTCACGCGCTGAATTCCGACTTTCCCTTCGTGCAGACAACGCGGATCAGCGGCTCACGCCGCTTGCGCTTCAAATCGGATGTGTGAGTGAAGACCGAAAAGTTGCGTTCGAGAGCAAGATGGAGAAGCTCTCGGCCGGCAGAGAAATGCTTGAGCGCCAAACGTTTACACCGCGGGAGGTGAATACCCTCGGTATGGCGATCAACCCGGATGGCCCTCGTCGCACGCCCTTCCAGCTTTTGTCGCTGCCAGAGATCGAGTTCAAACATCTGGAACAGCTTGATCCCGAACTGTCCTCAATCGAGCCCGAGATCCAGTCCCAGCTTGCAAAAGACGCCCTCTATTCCAACTACATCGACCGTCAAAAGCGGGATGTAGAGCTGTTGCGGAAGGATGAAAACCAGGAGATACCCGCGAATTTCGATTATTCACGGATCGACGGCCTTTCCAACGAGCTAAAGCTCAAGCTTGGCCGCGCGCAACCAGCGAACCTATCCCAAGCTTCGCGCGTGGATGGTATGACGCCTGCCGCGTTGACGCTTCTTCTGGCCAAGATGAAGCAAGCCCAACGGGAAAAATCGGCGTGATGTGGGCGGATGTTTCACGTGAAACATTCGACCGGCTGGAAGTCTTCGCCAAGCTCGTCGAAAAGTGGAACCCTGCGATCAATTTGATCGCGAGGTCAACACTGACCGATTTGCGATCGCGCCATATCGAAGACAGCCTTCAATTGCTTCGGCTGATAGATGCCCCTGTGGATCACTGGGTGGACTTGGGATCGGGCGGCGGGTTTCCGGGTATAGTCATTGCGATTTGCGCTGCGGATTTTCATCCCGTCAAAAAAGTCACTTTGATCGAGAGCGATAAACGCAAGGCGACGTTTCTGCGAACCGCCTTGCGAGAAACGGGATCATCCGCAACCGTCATCGCAGAGCGCATCGAGCAAGCGGAACCACAAAACGCCTCCGTCGTATCAGCCCGCGCGCTGGCAGACCTGAAAACGCTCACCCCCTTGGCACTAAGGCATTTGGGGCCCGACGGCATGTGTCTTTTCCCCAAGGGTGCGCGCTGGCAAGAAGAGCTAGCCGAGATGCAAAGCCAATGGTCCTTCAGCCACGAAGCCTGTAAAAGCGCCACGGACGATCAAGCAGTAATTCTAAAAATTAAGGGAATTTCCCGTGTCTGACCCTACGCGCACAAGCCATACGCGAATCATTGCCGTCGCGAACCAAAAGGGCGGTGTTGGCAAGACCACCACTGCGATCAACCTTGGCGCGGCCCTCACTGCTTTGGGCATGCGGGTTCTCCTTGTTGATCTTGATCCTCAGGGTAACGCGTCCACGGGATTGGGAATTGAGCCCGATGACCGTGAACTCACCACCTACGAACTCATCCTCGAAGACGTCGATCTTCATAAAGCCATCCAGCGTACGCGCGTGGAAGGCCTTTGCATCATCCCAGCCACGGTAGATCTTTCCTCGGCGGACATGGAGCTTGTCGCAAATGAGAAGCGCAGCTTCATGCTCCACGACGCGCTTCACCAGCGCGCTATGGACGATTTCGTCTTCGATTTTATCCTTATCGACTGCCCGCCGTCGCTCAATTTGCTGACCGTAAATGCCATGGTTGCTGCGCATTCTGTTCTTGTGCCGCTGCAATCAGAGTTTTTCGCGCTGGAAGGCCTGAGCCAGCTTATGATGACGATCCGTGAGGTGCGTCAGGCCGCCAACCCGAAGCTTCGCATCGAAGGCGTTGTTCTCACGATGTATGATGCGCGGAACAATCTTTCGCAACAGGTTGAGGCCGATGCCCGCGCCAATCTGGGCGATGTCGTGTTCCAGACCGTCATCCCGCGAAATGTCCGATTGAGCGAGGCGCCCTCCTTCGCCATGCCGGTGCTGGAATACGATCCGCAATCCAAAGGATCTCAAGCCTATGTCGAGTTGGCAAAGGAAGTCCTGCGCCGCTATCCTGAGCTTGTTGCAGTAGCTGGAGTGTGAAATGAGCGATAAAACGAATAAATCCAGAGGTCTTGGCCGTGGTCTTTCGGCATTAATGGCCGATGTCGCCCCCGCTGCACCGGCCATCGAGGCCTCGGCGGCGCGTCGGCCTGACATGTTCGTTCCGGTCGAGAAGATTTTCGCTAATCCAACTCAGCCCCGGCGCACGTTCAACGACGACGCCTTGCAGGAGCTTGCATCCTCGATCCGCGAAAAGGGCGTCCTGCAGCCGCTAATCGTCCGCCCTCGTCCTGGTCGCGCGGGAGATTATGAAATCGTCGCCGGCGAACGCCGCTGGCGCGCTTCGCAGATCGCCCAACTTCACACCGTTCCGGTTCTCGTTCGGGAGCTGGACGACACGGAAGTCCTTGAAATCGCTATCATTGAGAACATTCAGCGCGCCGATCTGAATGCGATAGAAGAAGCCGCAGGGTATCGTCAGCTGATGGATCGCTTTGGCCACACCCAAGAGCGTCTTGCCGAAGCCCTAGGCAAAAGCCGGAGCCATATCGCCAACCTCCTGCGCCTTCTGTCCTTGCCCGAAGAAGTGGTCGAGCACGTGCGTGAAGGCAGGCTGTCAGCCGGCCACGCCCGCGCTTTGATCACAATGGATGACCCGATCACGGCGGCTCGCAAGATTATCAAGGATGGGCTTTCCGTTCGCGAAGCAGAGAAGCTCGCGAAAAAGCCTGTATCGAACATTTTCACCGAGGGTGGTGCCAAGCAAAGCCGCCCGAAGGCTGAAAAAGATGCTGATACACGGGCATTGGAGGCAGATCTGGCGGCGAATCTGAAAATGTCGGTCGAGATTCTGCACAACAACGGCCAAGAGGCGGGTCAAATCGTGATTCGCTACGAGACGCTCGATCAGCTCGACGAGTTGTGCCGTATTCTCTCGTCTACGCGCTAGGTCGCGTCCAGATAAACGTCAGCACGCCAGCAAGGCAAAGCGCTTGAATGCCCAAAATCATCGGGCGCAGGCCAAGCGCCAGCGAAATGCAGAACACAACCGCGATGGAAAGCGTTGCCAAACGCTTTCCGCGTCGGTTAATTGAACCGCGTTCTTGCCACTCAAGGATCGGCGGGCCGAGTGTTTTGTGATTGATGAGCCAAGAGTGCAGCCGTTCAGACGATCGCGCGAAGCAAAAGGCGGCCAGCAGTAGGAAGGGAACTGTCGGCAAAAGCGGCAGTACGATACCGATCAGGGCCAAAGCCAGGCTCACCAACCCCGCAAGAGCCCAGACAAACCGCATCAATCACCTCAAGAGTTCGCCAATAACGGCATTCAGAACCATACGCCCGGAGTCTGTCGCGCGCACAGTTGCGCCAGCGCACTCCACCATTCCTATCTCAAGCAAATAGCCTAAACGCTCGGCATTCAAGGGGCGGCCGGAAATACGCTCGAAGCGCTCAGCATCTATGCCGTCCCGAAGCCGTAGACCCATAAGAAGGAATTCACTCGCCGCATCTTCGGCCTCAAGCACATCCCGCACGCTTTCGCCCGATCCTCCACCAACGGCAGCGAGCCACCTTCCCGGCTCCCTGAAGCCTTCGGTGGCGTGGCGCGTGCCGCCCAATGTAAGCCGACCATGGGCGCCCGGCCCAATACCTAGATAGTCACCGTAGCGCCAATACACGATATTGTGCTGAGACTCCGCTCCAGCTTTCGCGTGATTGGAAATCTCGTAGGCCGGCATGCCGAAGCGCTCGCAAATCTCTTGGGTAATCTCGTACATCTCGGAGGCGGAGTCTTCCGCAGGCAGATCTCGCAACTTACCAGCCTTGTAGCGATCCCCGAAAGCTGTCCCCTCCTCGATTGTCAGTTGGTAGAGCGAAAGATGGTCGATGGTCATTGAGAGGGCTTCGGCCAGCTCCTTCCGCCACTCCTCCGGCGTTTGCTGTTGGCGCGCATAGATCAGGTCGAAGCTCACACGTTCGAACTGGTTGCGGGCGATATCGAACGCCTTCTTTGCCTCCTCAACCGTATGTATCCGGCCCAAACGCCTCAAATCGTCATCACGCAGCGATTGAATGCCCATGGAAATCCGGTTCACTCCAGCCTCCGAATAGGCTCTAAACCGCCCCGACTCGACTGATCCCGGGTTCGCCTCAAGCGTCACTTCCAGATTATTCACAGCGGGCCAATGTAGACGAAGTCGGTCGATTACCGCTTTCACCACATCGGGGTCCATCAAAGAGGGCGTCCCGCCCCCAAAGAAGATCGAGGTCAGCGCCCGCCCGCCAACCTCCTCGGCATAGCGATCGATTTCGGAAACATACGCGTCAAGCCAGCGTTTCTGGTCAATGCTCCGCGAAACATGGCTGTTGAAGTCGCAATACGGGCATTTGGCCGCACAAAAGGGCCAATGGACATAAGCGGCAAAGCCCCCGTTTTGCCAATCCTCAGCCAAAACAGCCCGTCACAAGTTTTTGAAAGGCGTCCGCCCTGTGGCTCATTCGGTTCTTTTCCCAACGGTCCATCTCGCCGAACGTCGTTTCGAATCCCTCGGGTATGAACATGGGGTCATACCCGTGCCCAAGATCGCCCCGCATCGGCCAGGTTAGCCGCCCCTCAACCGCCCCCGGAAAAACCTCGTCATGACCATCCGGCCACGCAAGCACCAGTGTGCAGCAAAACCGTGCCGTCCAAGGCTGCGATTTGCCTGTCGCCAAAACGGCGGCATGGGTCTTTTCCATCGCCATCACAAAGTCTCGACCAGACTCTGTTTCGGCCCAATCTGCCGTATAAACGCCAGGCGCTCCATCAAGGGCATCAACCGCCAAGCCACTGTCATCCGAAAGCGCGGGCAAACCGGTTGCCTGCGCCGCCGCATGCGCCTTGATCCGCGCATTCTCCACAAACGTGGTTCCGGTTTCCTCCGGCTCGGGCAACCCCATCTCGGCAGCGCCTACCACAGTCACACCGAAAGGCTTGAGAAGATCCGCGATCTCCTCAAGCTTCCCCTTGTTGTGGGTGGCCACCAAGAGCCGATCGCCCGAAAACTTACGCATCTACCGCCGCCCGCTGTGCTGCGACCAGTTCGGAGACGCCCTTCTCGGCCAATCCCAGCAATTCATCCATCTGAGCGCGCGTGAAGGTCGCGCCTTCCGCCGACATCTGGACTTCCACCAAACGTCCATCGCCCAGCATCACGAAGTTACCGTCAACGCCTGCTTCGCTGTCCTCGGGATAATCAAGGTCCAACACCGGTTGGCCCGCATAGATCCCGCAAGAAACGGCAGCCACAGGGAATTCCAAAGGATTGGTCGAGATCACGCCCGCCTTGAGCAACTTATCCACCGCAATCCGCAGGGCCACCCAGCCACCAGTGATCGATGCGCAGCGCGTGCCGCCATCCGCCTGAAGCACGTCGCAGTCAACCGTGATCTGCCGCTCACCCAAAGCAACGCGATCCACACCCGCCCGCAGCGAACGCCCGATCAGGCGCTGGATTTCAACGGTCCGGCCACCCTGCTTTCCAGAGGCCGCCTCGCGGCGCATCCGGCTCGAAGTCGAACGCGGCAGCATCCCGTATTCCGCCGTCACCCAACCAAGGCCAGACCCCTTCACGAAAGGCGGCACCCGCTCTTCCAGCGTTGCGGTGCACAGCACATGCGTGTCGCCCACTTTGATCAGGCAAGACCCTTCAGCATGTTTCACTACTCCGGTCTCGATTGAAATCGGCCGCATTTCGCTTAATTTTCTTCCAGACGGGCGCATAAAAGGATCCTTTCGTTTGTCTTGGGGATACAGGGGCCCGCCCCTGAGGCGCAAGTGCGATTGACCATTCCGCGCCTTACTCTTTAACTGCGGTGTCATGGGTTCTGGCATGAATGACGGCACAAACATTCTGAGCGAGATGAACGACCGCTCCCGCGAGGTCTTCCGCCGGGTTGTCGAGTCGTATCTGTCGTCCGGCGATCCCGTAGGGAGCCGCACCCTCACCCGCGCCATGTCCGAAAAAGTCAGTGCAGCCACGATCCGCAACGTGATGAACGACCTTGAGTATCTCGGCCTCCTTGGATCGCCGCATATCTCTGCAGGTCGCATCCCCACGCAGCTTGGCCTTCGGCTTTTCGTGGATTCGCTTCTCGAAGTCGCCCCACCCGACGCCGAAGACCGCGCGATGATTGACGAAACGCTTGGCAGCAATTCCCCCGATGTGGGCAGCCTTCTGGATCGCGTCGGCGCGGCGCTTTCGGGTGTCACGCGCGGCGCCTCTCTCGTGCTCACGCCCAAACATGAAGCCGCGATCAAGCACCTTGAGTTCGTCAGCCTCTCGCCGGAGCGTGCTCTTGTGGTGATCGTTTTCGGGGACGGTCAGGTGGAAAACCGCTTGTTTACCCCGCCCGCCGGGCAAACACCCTCATCGATGCGCGAAGCCGCAAACTTCCTCAACTCCATTGTTGAGGGCCGCACGCTTTCTGAAATGAAAACCGTGATCCGTCGCGAGATCGCGAAGCGGCGTCAGGAAATCGATACCCTCGCTCGTGAACTCGTCGAATCAGGTCTGGTGCTCTGGGAGGATGAGGGCGGGCGCAATGAGCGCCTTATTGTGCGCGGCCGCGCCAATCTGCTCAACGCAGATACCAAAGAAGAGGATCTGGAGCGCATCCGCAGCCTTTTCGATGACCTTGAACGTAAGCGCGACATCGCCGATTTCCTCGATCTGACCGAAAGCGGCGACGGGGTGCGCATTTTCATAGGCTCAGAGAACAAACTTTTCTCACTTTCGGGTTCCTCTCTGGTGGTTTCTCCATATATGAACGCTGACCGAAAGATCATCGGCGCTATCGGCGTCATCGGGCCAACCCGTCTGAACTATGGCAGGATTGTTCCGATCGTGGATTACACCGCGCAACTGGTAGGTCGTATGATCGGTGACCGTACTGAGAGGTAATGAGCATGGCCAAGCCCGGAAAAGAGCCCGAATTTCTTGATGATCTTCTGGATGCGGAACTCGAAGAGAATGCCGATTTCGCAGAAGAGATTTCCGACGCGGATGTGCAGGTAGACTCCCTTCGCGCAGAACGTGACGACTATAAAGACAAGTGGATGCGTGCGCTGGCCGATGCGGAAAACAGCCGCAAGCGCGCAGACCGTGATCGCCGTGAGGCCGAACAATATGGCGGCTCCAAACTCGCCCGCGATATGCTTCCGGTCTATGACAACATGAAGCGTGCGCTTGACGCCGCCACCGATGAACAGCGCGCCACGTTCGGCCCTCTTCTTGAAGGCATTGAGCTAACCATGCGCGAACTGCTCAACATTTTCGCCAAGCACGGCATCACGATCATTGCCCCGCAAGTGGGTGATGCCTTTGATCCGCAGCACCATCAGGCCATGTTCGAAGCCCCGGTGCCCGGTACCAAAGCGGGTGACATTATTCAGGTCGCGGCTGAAGGCTTCATGCTGCACGACCGCCTTTTGCGACCCGCGCAAGTTGGCGTGTCGTCGATGCCAAAGAACTGAAAAAGGCGCCTTCGGGCGCCTTTATTCTTCTGCTTTCAGGATTTCCCGCAGTTCATACAGCGCCGCCAAAGCCTCCCTTGGGCTCAAATCGTCCGGGTGGATATCACGCAAACGATCCAGCGCGGCGGAAGGCTTCTGAGCAGGCACTTTGAAAGCCGGCGGCGCCATCGCCGCAAAGAGCGGCAGATCATCAATCACCACCTGCCGCTTGCCGCCTTCCCGTTCACCCTTCTCCAAGGCTTCCAGAACAACCTTGGCTCGCGCAACGACAGAATCCGGCAGTCCAGCCAACCGCGCCACCTGAACCCCATAGCTCCGATCAGCAGCGCCCTTCTTCACCTCGTGCAGGAAGATCACATCACCCGCATGCTCGCGAACGCTCACCGTGGCATTGTCCACCCGCCCCAGTTTGCCTGCCAACGCCGTCATCTCGTGGTAATGCGTGGCAAACAGTGCGCGGCAACGGTTCACTTCATGCAGATGCTCCAGCGTCGCCCATGCAATCGACAGGCCGTCATAAGTCGCTGTTCCCCGCCCGATTTCGTCAAGGATCACCAGCGCTCGCTCGTCCGCCTGATTAAGGATCGCCGCCGTTTCCACCATCTCGACCATGAAGGTAGAGCGCCCACGGGCCAAGTCATCGCTGGCCCCCACGCGGCTAAACAACTGGCTCACAACCCCGATATGGGCCTCGGTTGCCGGAACAAAACTCCCCATCTGCGCCAGAACCGCAATCAGTGCATTCTGCCTCAGAAACGTCGACTTACCCGCCATGTTCGGGCCAGTTAGCAGCCAGATGTCTGTTCCCGCCCCCAAATCGGCGTCGTTCGCCACAAAGGCTTCACCCTTCCGATTCAGAGACTGTTCCACCACAGGATGCCGCCCGCCGATGATTTCAAGCACCCGCGAACCATCCACTTTAGGTCGCACCCAGCCCTCACCACGGCTCAGGTCGGCCAGGCCGCCCGCCACGTCAAACTCGGCCAGCGCCCGCGCGGTTTCACCGACCTGCCCCGCATTTGCGAGAATGTTCTGCCTCAACTCCTCAAAGATCCGCTTCTCGATCTCGATAGCCCGTCCGCCCGCGTTCAAAATTCGCGTTTCCATCTCGCTCAACTCAGGTGTGGTAAACCGGAGTTGGTTCGCGGTGGTCTGGCGATGTTTGAACTGTTCGTTTAGCGGAGGGCTCAACAGTTTGTCGGCATGTGTGGAGGTGATCTCCACAAAATAGCCCAAAACGTTGTTATGTTTGATCTTCAGCGAGGGAATTCCAGTCAGATCGGCATATTCCGTCTGCATCCGCGCAATCACACCGCGCCCTTCATCCCGCAACTGGCGCATCTCGTCGAGTTCGGCATCATATCCCGTGGCCACAAATCCACCGTCGCGCGCCAGAAGCGGCGGTTCGGCCACCAAGGAATCCCCCAATAGCCCGATCAGATGCTCATGTCCGCTCAAGGCCTGCCGCGCACTCTTGAAGAGCGCGGGCAAGCCATCGGGCAACATCCCGGACAACACCAGCGCCTGCTCCAACCCATTGCGCAGCGCTG
>RFUP01000001.1 GCA_009922885.1 Paracoccaceae bacterium | reverse complement strand
CGGTGTGTGTTTTCTCCGCAAAAGGACCGAGGGTCCCAGATTCGTTGGCGTGCAAAGAGACCCTGGTGCGCCACCCGGTGCCGTTTTGTTCGTCATCGCCTGGTGCGGCTTTGACATTCAGATTTCCGATGGATTCTGCGGACAGGCCTCCGAACCTTTGCAGCGCATCCCGAAGAATGCCAGTCTTGAGGCCGCGCTGGTGGGAAAGCTCGATATGTCCGTAGTCTGCCCCACCTGCGCGCAGCCCTGCACCACCGCCTGCCCCATCGGCGCGCTCACGCCCGCAGGTTATGACGTGCCCCGGTGCCGCGCCTATATCGCCACGCCCGAAGGCGCGCCCTGCCTTACCCAAGGCTGCGCCGTCCGCCGCGCCTGCCCCGTCAGCGCAGGTCGCCGCCTTCCCGAGCAGTCCGCATGGCACATGGAGCAGTTCAAATGAGCCGAACCCTTCTCTTCATGCGGCACGCCAAATCGGCATGGAATGATCCCTTCGCTTCCGACCATGACCGGATCCTCAACGAGCGTGGCCGCCGCTCCGCGCCCGTGATGGGCCAATGGCTCAAGGATCAAAACCTGATCCCCGATCAGGTCCTCGTCTCATCCGCCGCCCGCACTCTGGAAACGCTCGCGCGCCTCGGCCTGCCGGATGTGCCAAACACAGTCCTGCCCGAGCTTTACCTCGCCCACCCTGCCGTGATCGCCGCCCTGATCCGCGAACATGCGACGGGGTCTCGCGTGCTCGTGCTTGGCCATAATCCCGGCACCACCGAGGCCGCGCATCGCTTGGTGAACACCCCCGTCGCGCATCCCGCCTTTCACGACTTCCCGACCTGCGCCACCCTCGCCGCCCGTTTCGATGGCCCAAGCTGGGAGGCGCTCGACTGGCAAAGCCTCACGCCTCTCGCCTTCGCGATTCCCCGCGAATTGATGGCCTGAAACGCGGAAAGGTTTCCCGCGCCCTAACCTTCCGAACGGCTCGCGTTTACTGACTAACGTCATGACGCAAGCCATACACATGCCATACGCAATCCATACGCTTCGGAAATCGGGTTTTGCGCCTTTCTTAAAATCGAAAAACAGCGCCCGGTTTCCCGCGCGCTGCCCTTGTTTGTTAACCTTTTGCCGAGGTCTGAAAACGACCTCGTTCAGTGGCCCAGGATCTGGCTCAGGAACAGCTTCGTCCGCTCGGATTGCGGGTTGTTGAAGAACTCTTCCGGCTCGTTCTGTTCCACGATCTGGCCCTGATCCATGAAGATCACGCGGTTCGCCACTTGGCGGGCAAAGCCCATCTCGTGGGTCACGCAGAGCATGGTCATGCCCTCTTCTGCCAGCTGCACCATGGTATCGAGAACTTCCTTGATCATCTCCGGATCGAGCGCCGAAGTCGGCTCGTCGAAGAGCATGATCCGCGGTTTCATGCAGAGCGAGCGCGCAATCGCCACACGCTGCTGCTGACCACCCGAAAGCTGGCCCGGATATTTATGCGCTTGCTCGGGAATCTTAACCTTTTCAAGGAAGTGCATCGCCGTTTCCTCCGCTTCACGCTTCGGAATCTTGCGCACCCAGATGGGGGCCAGCGTGCAGTTTTCGAGGATCGTCAGATGCGGGAAAAGGTTGAAGTGCTGGAACACCATGCCCACTTCCGAACGGATCTTGTCGATGTTCTTCAGGTCGCTGGAAAGCACCGTCCCGTCCACCGTGATCCGCCCCTTCTGGTGTTCTTCCAGAGCGTTGATGCAACGGATCAGCGTCGATTTCCCCGAGCCCGAAGGCCCGGCAATCACGATCCGCTCGCCACGATACACGGTCAGGTCGATATCCCGCAGCACGTGGAACGAGCCGTACCATTTGTTCATCTGCTCGATCGAGATTGCGACCTCATCCGAGACTTTCATTTGCGCTTGTTCAGACATTTTGAGCGCCCTTTCTTAACGATGATCGGTGCGGAGCTGACGCTCCAGCCACTGGGAATATTGAGAGATGCCGTAGCAGACGACGAAGAACAAAAGTGCAGCGAAACCAAAGAGTTCCCAGTACACCCCGTTCCAAGCCGTCGACCCGAGGATCGGCCCGCGGATCATACCCACGAGGTCGAACATCGAGATCACCGACACCAGCGTCGTATCCTTGAAAAGCCCCACAGCCACGTTCACGATCCCCGGAATGGAGATCTTCAACGCCTGCGGCAGAATGATCAGCCGCATCGCCTGAGCGTAGTCGAGACCCAGCGAATCCGCCGCCTCGTATTGGCCCTTCGGAAGCGCCGCCAAGCCACCACGGATCACCTCGGCGATATAGGCCGAAGAGAACATGGTGATCATGATGATCACCCGCAGGATGAGGTCGAACGACGTGCCCGGCGGCAGGAAGTAAGCCAGAACCACGTTCGCAACGAAGAGGAGCGTAATCAGCGGCACACCGCGGATAAACTCGATGAAGAGCACGCAGATCCACTTGATGATCAGCATGTCCGAGCGCCGCCCCAAGGCGAGCAGGATCCCGAACGGCAAGGAAAGCGAAACGCAAACCACGCCAAGGATCATGTTCAACATGAAGCCGCCCATGTCACGGCTGGCAACTTCCTGCAAAGCCAGGAAATTCGGCATCGCATCCGCGATCTTGCCCCCCAGCCACCAGATCACCAAAGCCGCCGCGATCCCGCCGAAAAGGCCGGTCGCGAAGTTCTGGTTGCCGTATTTCTTGAAGACGAACATAGCCCCCAGAATGCCCAAAGCCGCCACGATGGGCACGAGGATCGAACCGCCCCAGATGAACCAGAAGGCGATGAAAGGGTATGCCGCCGTCACGATCAGGAGGTAACGCGGGAAGGTCTTGTAGAACAAGACGGGTGCCGCCGCGATAAACAGCAACAGGAAGGCCGCCGTCGGGCGTCCGTAAAGCTCTGCCGGGTATTTGAACCCGAACAGAAGCTGGTTCCAACGCTCTGCCAGAACCGAGAAGCAGGCCCCCACTTCGCCCTGCAAAACCTCACGGCATTGCGACAGCGAAGACGTGGTCCAGACCCCATTGGTCAGCCACGGCCAAACCGCATCCAGCGCCCACCAAAGCGCGAAGAAAGACGCGATGGTCATGATCGAGTTGCCGATGGACGAGAACAGATTTTCACGCAGCCACTTCACGATCCCCGCCTGACTGGAAGGCGGCGGCACTTGAGGCAGCATTTGATGGCGCACAAAGGCTTCGGTCGCACGGGTCATCTCAGCGCTCCTTCAGCTTTACGGCGTTGTTGTAGAGGTTCATCACCGCCGAAATCGCGAGCGAAATCGTGAGGTAGAACAGCATCAGCAACAGAACGCATTCGATTGCACGGCCCGTCTGGTTCAGCGTGATGCCGCCCAGCGTGCCCGTGATATCCATGTACCCCACGGCAATCGCCAGCGAGGAGTTCTTGGTGATGTTCAGGTATTGCGAAATCAGCGGCGGAATGATCACCCGCAGCGCCTGCGGCAGGATCACAAGGTTCATGATCCGGTTCGGGCGCAGACCCAGCGAAGCAGCCGCTTCCGTTTGGCCTTTCGAAATCGCCTGAATGCCCGCGCGAACGTTCTCGGCAATGAACGCGCCCGTGTAGATCGCCAGCGCGAACCAAAGGGCGATAAGCGACCCGAGCATGTTCACGCCGCCCTGAAAGTTAAAGCCTTTCAGCGCCGGATATTCCAGATCGATGGGGCGTCCCGTCAGGTAATACATGATTAACGCAGGCAGGATAATGATAGCCAAAGTCGGCCATCCCATCGGAAGCAAACGGCCCGTCGCGTAAAGAAGCTTGGTCGCATACCGCCGATAGGCAATCGCGCCCACTACGGAAAGAAGGAACGTCGCTACCACGATCCACGAACCATCCAGCCAGATCGGCTTCGGTGCGTAAACGCCGCGATTGGTAAACGCGAAGGCATCCCACAGCATCGACGCTGTAGGGTTCTCGCCGCGGAACGCATTCGGCGCGGGAAGGGCTGCGGTCATGATCGAGAAGATGATCAAGATCCAGATCAGCACCGGCACGTTGCGGAACGCTTCCACGTAGAACGACATGAGCTTCCGCAGAAGCCAGTTCGGCGAAAGGCGCGCCACACCGGCGAACACGCCGATCACAGTCGCCGAGATACAGGCCAGAAACGCCACGATGAGCGTGTTCAGGATCCCCACCATGGCGGCGCGGAAATGCGCCGACTGGCTGTTATATTCGATCGGGCGCTGGTTGATATCGTAGCCCGAGGGGTTGCCCAGAAAGTCGAACGAAATGTTCAGACCCGCCTGGCGAAGGTTTTGCACAAGGTTGACGCCCAGATAACTGAAAAGCGCAATGATGCAGAGCAGTGCAATAAATTGGAAAGTGTAGGATCGGTACCGCGTATCGTTGACCAGCATAGATAGCCGGAACGACTCCGCCGATGGATCGGTGAGCGTCGACATATGGATTTCCCCGTCTTGGCGACCCCAGAACTTTTTTGTTCAATCCGGGCACGTAGGCCGCGCCTCGGCAATGGGTCGCTTCTTGTTTGAAGGAAGCGAGATGGAAAAAGGGGCGCAGGGGTAATCCCCAGCGCCCCTCCTCCGGTCAGATCAGATCAACGGAAGGGCGGCGTGTAGAGGAGGCCGCCATCGGTCCACTGAGCGTTCAGGCCACGGGCCAGACCGATTGCAGTGTTCGAACCGATGTTCTTCTCGAAAACTTCACCGTAGTTGCCGACAGCAGCAATGGCGTTCTTCGCCCAGGCGCCGTCGAGGCCGATCATTTTGCCCAGTTCACCTTCGGTGCCGAGCAGACGGTTGATTTCCGGGTTCGACGTCGGAGCAGCCGAAAGTTCAGCCACGTTTGCCGAGGTGATGCCCAGTTCTTCAGCCGCGATCAGAGCGTTGAGGGTCCAGCGAACGATGTCACCCCAGTCGTTGTCGCCATGACGCACCAGCGGGCCGAGCGGTTCTTTGGAAATGATTTCCGGAAGAACGATGTGGTCAGCCGGGGCTTCGAAGGTCGCGCGCGAAGCGGCGAGGCCCGATGCGTCGGTGGTGTAGGTGTCGCAAGCGCCTGCGAGGTACTGCTGAAGGGCTTCAGCATTGGTCTCGATCGGAACCGGCGTGTAGGTGATGTTGTTCGCGCGGAAGAAGTCCGCGAGGTTCAGTTCGGTGGTCGTACCGGTCTGGATGCAGACGGTCGCGCCGTTCAGCTCTTTTGCCGAAGAAACGCCGAGCGCCTTCGGAACCATGAAGCCCTGACCATCGTAGTAGTTCACGCCGACGAAATCGAACTTGAGGTCGGTGTCGCGCGAGAAGGTCCAGGTGGTGTTACGGGCCAGCATGTCGATCTCGCCCGATGCGAGAGCGGTGAAGCGGGTCTTGCCGGTGGTCGGAACGAACTCGACAGCGGTCGGGTCGCCGAAGACGGCAGCAGCCACAGCGCGGCAAACGCCCACGTCGAAGCCATCCCAGTTACCGTTTGCGTCCGGAGCAGCGAAGCCAACGAGACCGGTGGTCACGCCGCAGTTCAGCTTGCCGCGCGCCTTGACGTCATCCAGCGTGCCAGCAGCAGCAGCGCCAGCAGCCAGACCGGCAACGGTCATTGCGCCAAGAAGTACTGATTTTTTCATTTTTACCTCTTCCTGATTTTCGCCCCCTCCCAGAGGGCGTTTGGTTTTTTTCCTGGCATCGCCAGTGCGGCTCAGGCTCACACCTTCACCGCTGCAGTGCCTTAAGTTTGGTCTCATTCCCCAAAAAAGGTCAAGCGAATGATCGACTAGGCGCGATGTGGATACTTGCTTTGCCCCTGCCAATGCAAGGTATTTGATCAAGTTCTATGCGGTTGACACAAGGTCATGAAACGATGGGCATGTAGAAAATCGGCTTTCTTGCGAATAGCGGTTTCGACCGCTTCTTCATCCTCGCCCCAGACCTCCGCTTGGAAATCCTCATCGAGGCGCGACAAGCGCCAGCCCTCTTCCGGGTCCAGCGCGCCTTGCGAAACCGCCAGTCCCAACACCAACGATCCAGAGATTCCGACCAGATCATGCAGCGCCGCGATCTCGAAATTGCTGTGTCCGGCCACCAAAGCGTGCAACGTTGCAAGCGCCTTGGCGTCTTGCGGGATATGCATCACTCCCTTGGCTGAAACGAGCTCCACGCCGAGCGATGTCTTTGCCCACCGAAGCCAAGCCCCCCAGCCCTCTTCCTGACGGTCCACAAGTGTAATCGGTGTTTCCGCGCGGTAGCACAGCAAGTCCGATCCGCCGTAAGCCGCAATAAGATCAATCACTTCGCTGCGTTGCGACGCCACTTTATCAATCGCGGCATTGGCCGAGCGCGTCACTGGCATCGTGCGTGGATCAACCATCTCGGCTTGGGCCTGCCACTCGGCGGCGATCGCCTCGGCCATAGCTTTCGTCGGCACGACCAAGGCCGTTTTCGCAGGTGTCTTCACGCCGCGCCCGTCAAGGCGCACACCCCATCCACCCTCAGCTTCTTCAACGACCGTAACATTCGCCCAGAAACGCTTGGCTTTCCATCCGCTCATCTGCCGCTTTCCTCCGCCAACTCCGGTGTCTCAAGTAAGTCCAGGAACCGGTTGATCACAGTGTCAGCCACCGGCGCTAATCGCTCAAGGCTATGATATCCCCAAGACACTCCAATGCCCCGCATTCCTGCAGCACGGGCCATCTCCATATCGTAACTCGTGTCCCCGATCATCATCGCCGCCCCGGCTTTGGTGCCCGTTTCCTGCAGGGCTGCGAGTAGCATAGAGGGATTCGGTTTCGAAGGGTGATGATCTGCCACTTGGGTTGTCACGAAGTATTTGCTCAAATTATGCGCCTCGAACAGCGCGTCCAACCCGCGCTTCGATTTTCCAGTAGCGATTCCCATGAGCACATCTTCGCGATTCAGCAGTCGATCCAGAACTTCTTGCGCCCCGGGAAAGAGCGGAGAGGCTCCCGCCCCATGTTCCAACCGACGCTTCTGGAAAGAGGATTTATATTCCTCAACCAACCGAACATGAGTCGCGCTGGACGCATCGGGCATAAGCACTTCCATAGCCCGATCCAATGACAGTCCGACAATGCCAAGAATGCTCACTTGATCTGGCGCCGGCAGGGAAACAGCCGCAAAGGCCGCTCGCATCGCGGCCAGAATTTCCGCCTGACTGTCGACCAGAGTTCCATCGACGTCAAAGACGACGAGCTTCAACGGCATCAATGCCGACCTTCGAAAGGATCTTCATCTGCCAGATCGAGATCCCAACCAAAGGTATCCCAAGTCCGCTGCATATGCTCCGAAAGCGGTGCTGTGAAACTCAGCATTTTCTTCGTCACCGGATGCTGGATCATCAGACGGCGCGCATGGAGATGCATCTTGCGGCTGATATCGCCGCCGAGCTGCGCCCCCCATCCATCCCCGAGGTTTTCTTGGCTGGACCCGCCATACTTACCGTCACCAATGATCGGATGCCCCATCTCGGCCATATGCGCGCGTAGCTGGTGCGTGCGCCCCGTGAGTGGCTCCAGCGCAACCCAAGCGCAACGCGACCCCGCCGTTTGCACTACCGCGTAATCCGATGCAGCCCGCTGGGCACCCGGTGTCTGGTCCACCTTCGCAGGATGAATGCAGATCATTTTCTCGCCTTCGCCGGATTTGCCATGACCCGGCGCTTTCATCAGCCCGTATTTGATTGTCCCTTGCCGAGGAGAAGGCACTCCGGCCACGATGGCCCAATAGATCTTGCGCGTGCCATGATGCCGGAACGCTGCCGTCAGTGCTGCCGCTGCAGGGCGGTTACGTGCCATCACAAGTACGCCTGAGGTATCCTTGTCCAATCGATGCACAAGACGCGGCTTTTCCTCGAAGCCAAAGCGCAAGGCATCCGAAAGCTGATCGATGTGCCGTGTGGTCTTGGAGCCACCTTGCGAGGCAAGCCCGGCAGGCTTGTTTAGCACCAGAATATGGTCGTCCTTGTAGATCACGCAGCGCTGGATCATCGCAGCATCTTGCGGCGAGATTCGGCTTTCAGTCGCGGCACGCAATTCAGCCACATCAGGCAGTGGCGGTACTCGCACTGATTGCCCGACTTCAAGGCGGGTGCTGGCTTTCACTCGCCCACCATCCACGCGGATCTCACCTTTCCGGCAAATCTTCTCGATCTGGATCTGGCTCACATGCGGGAACACACGCCGCATCCAGCGATCAAGCCTTTGGCCCGCATCGTTTTCGGAAATGGTCAGGGTTTGAACGCCGCTCATAGGACACCTCCGCGTGCCATCCACATGCCGAGAGCGCATGCCACAAGTGATAAGACGACCGAAAGCACCATATAGAGCGCAGCGGTTCCCATCCGCCCCGCCTCGATCAAACGCATCACATCCAGCGAGAAAGCCGAGAATGTGGTGAACCCTCCCAACACGCCTGTGATGAGAAGCGGCGAAAGCGCTGCATTCCCTTTCGGGTTCAGCAAAAGCGCCGCCAAGGCTCCGATCGCCAATGAGCCGATAACGTTCACCAAAAGAGTGCCCAAAGGGAACCCCGGCCCGAAAAGGCGCGTGGCCCAAGCTACGACAAGGTAGCGGGCCGAAGCTCCGATGGCGCCGCCAGCGGCGACTTGTGCGAGAGTTTGGATCATGCCCCCTCGTCGCTCAGGGAATGCAAGGTGTCAAGGATTCCCCTTGGCGTTTCGGTCTGCCCGCAATTTGGCAAACCACTCCACCCGCTTCTTGAGTTCGCGTTCGAACCCACGCTCAACTGGTTGATACAGCACCGGCCGCTTCATGGTTTCAGGGAAGTAGTTCTGCCCGGAGAAGCCATCCTCCGCGTCGTGGTCATAGGCATAGCCAGCCCCGAACCCCTGATCCTTCATCATGCGCGTCGGCGCATTCAGAATGTGTTTCGGCGGCGGTTCGGACCCGGTCCGCCGCGCCTCGTTCAGTGCCGCCTTCCATCCAGTGTAAACCCCGTTCGATTTCGGCGCGAGGGCGAGATAGGTAACGGCCTCTGCGAGCGCCAACTCACCTTCGGGGCTGCCCAAACGTTCGTAGGTTTCCCACGCATGCAGACAAACAGATTGCGCTTGTGGATCAGCAAGTCCGATATCTTCAACCGCCATCCGAAGAATCCGGCGCGCCAGATAACGCGGATCTTCGCCCCCCGCGATCATCCGCGCTAACCAATAAAGCGCGGCATCAGGGTCAGAGCCGCGCACAGACTTATGGAGAGCCGAAATCAGGTTGTAATGCTCATCACCGGACTTGTCATACTTGACCGCCCGCTTCATCAAACGGCGCGAAAGGCCGTCGCGGTCGATTTTGGTGCTATCGCCCCATGCAGCAACCTGTTCCACCAGATTGAGCAAGGCGCGCCCATCGCCATCGGCCATATCGATCAAGGCCTCGCGCGCCTCTCCGGTGAGGGGCAATGACCGATCTAATTCTTTCTCGGCACGCTGCACCAACCGCTCAAGGTCTATCGCCGAAAGCCGGTTCAGGATCAGAACCTGCGCGCGGGAAAGCACGGCGGCATTCAGCTCGAAGCTCGGGTTTTCAGTGGTGGCCCCCACCAACAGTATGGTTCCGTCCTCCATGTAAGGCAGGAAACCGTCTTGCTGGGCTTTGTTGAAGCGGTGGATTTCATCGACGAAAAGCAGAGTGCCCTTGCCGGCCCTCCGGCGCAGTTTTGCCGCCTCAAAGACTTTCCTCAACTCGGGAACACCAGAGAAAATAGCGCTGATCTGCTCGAAATGCAGATCCGTTTCCTTTGCCAAAAGCCGCGCGATTGTGGTCTTGCCCACACCCGGCGGCCCCCAGAGGATCAAGGAGGACAAGCTACCGGACTTCAGCATCACGCCGAGCGGCGCATCTGGCCCCAACACCTCTTCCTGCCCAATCACCTCGGATAGCCGCTGAGGCCGCAACCTGTCCGCCAAAGGGCGGTGCGCGTTCTCGGGAACGGGCGTGTCGAACAGATCAGCCACGGTCAGATCCGCGCTCGAATAGAGAGACGCTGCAATCCGCGCTGAACGTCCAGAGCCAATCCGCGACGCACGTCTTGCAAGCTTCGTTCAAACTCTTCACTTGTGCGAACCATTTCGCCGTTCACAGTTAAAATCAAATCACCAACTTGCAGCCCAAGCCGCGAACCAATTGGGCCGGCATCCTCGACAACCACCCCCTGTGCCCCAAGCGGCAGGTTGAATTCAGCGAGAACCGCCGGGTTCACGTTCAAGACCACCATCCCCGGAAGAACGGCATCCTGTGCCATTGTCCGGCGGTCCCTTGGCGGATTATCCGGCGCGGCCAGCAACGAGACCTGCGTTGTGTAGACACTACCCTCTCGCCAATACCCGACCTCAACCTCATTCCCCAATCCGGCCACGCTCATCCGGAACACCATCTCGGCCGCTGAGTTCACGAGATACCCATCTAGGCTTTGAATAATATCGCCAGCGCGAAAACCTGCCCCGGCAAAGGGGCTTTCCGCGTGAATGTCAGAGACGAGGATACCGCTCGGCACTTCCAGCCCAAGCGACGCGGCAATATCGCCATCCACCGCCTGCCCGTTGATCCCCGCCCAAGGCCGTTCGAAACGTTTCCGCCCCTCGTGCGCCTGCTCCACGAACCGCTCCACAAGATTGGCCGGGATCGCAAATCCAATCCCGTTTGACCCGCCGGACCGCGTGAGAATCGAGGTATTAATACCGATCAGCGACCCGTTGATATCGATCAGCGCGCCCCCGGAATTACCCGGGTTGATAGCCGCATCCGTCTGCAGGAAATACCCCCGACCGGTGCCCGCCGCCCCGCCAGAGCGCGCAAGCCCCGAAACGATACCGGATGTAACCGTCTGGCCGACCCCGAATGGGTTACCGATCGCCAAGACCAATTCCCCGACCTCGACCGTATCACTGTCCCGAAGCGGCAGCGCGGGCAGGCCTTCTGCCCCATCCAGTTTCAAAACGGCAAGGTCCGAAGCTTCATCGGCCAAAACCACCGTCGCCTCGAATTCACGGCGATCGGTGAGGACAACCCGAATATCCGTCGCCTGCCCAACCACATGATAGTTCGAAACCACCAATCCATCAGGGGACAGAATTACCCCCGAACCCAAAGAATTCTGCACTTGCGGGCGCACTTCGCCCAGGCCTCGGAAGAGATCTGCAAAAAACAGGTCTCCAGCAAAGGGCGAAACTCGCTCTTCCACAATCCGCCGTGCGTAAATGTTCACAACGGCAGGAGCCGCCTGTTTCACGAGTGGCTGAAACCCGAGAGCTATCTCGACCGAATTCTGGGGAACGCGCGTCTCCGCTTCGGCCGTGAACGGCAAGAGCAACGCAAGCACGAGCATCACAAAATGGCGCATGAAGGACCTCCTTTGGGGCGGCTCCTCTCGATATGCGAGTGTCCAAAGCGGATTGCAAGCATTGCCATGCCCCGCAAAAGCAAACCCCTCGCTGCCCGGCAGCGAGGGGCCTGAAATTCTTCAGTGAAGCGCAGAATTATTCTGCAGCTTCTTCAGCTGCGAGGCGGGCACGGTCTGCTGCGCCTTTCGCATCGACGTCACGATCGACGAATTCGATGATCGCCATCGGTGCCATGTCGCCATAACGGAAACCGGCTTTCATGATGCGAACGTAGCCGCCCTGACGCTCTTTGTAGCGCGGGCCGAGGACTGCGAAGAGCTTGGCGACGTCTTTGTCCTGCTTCAGCTGGGAAGCGGCCAGACGGCGGGCGTGCATGTCGCCGCGCTTGCCGAGCGTGATCAGCTTTTCGATGATCGGGCGAAGTTCTTTTGCTTTGGGCAGCGTGGTCTTGATCTGCTCATGCTCGATGAGCGAGCCACACATGTTTGCGAAGAGCGCCTTACGGTGCTCGTGGGTGCGGTTCAGGCGGCGGTATCCGCGGGCGTGACGCATGTCTTTCTCCTATAGTCTCGTTTTACTTTGTGTTGCAGCCCGTGCGTTGCGGTCTGCGTCGTTGGGGCGGTATTGCCCAGGGTGTTGGATGGGCCTTTGGGGCCCATCCGGAATTCGGGGCAAACCCCCGAAATTCTTAGAAGGCGTCTTCGTACTTCTTCGCCAGCTCTTCGATGTTGTCTGGCGGCCAGTCTTCGACGTCCATACCGAGGTGCAGACCCATGGAGGACAGCACTTCTTTGATCTCGTTCAGCGACTTGCGGCCGAAGTTCGGCGTGCGCAGCATTTCTGCTTCGGTCTTCTGGATGAGATCGCCGATGTAGACGATGTTGTCGTTCTTGAGGCAGTTTGCCGAACGCACCGAAAGTTCCAGCTCGTCCACCTTCTTGAGAAGGAGCGGGTTGAACTCGAGGCCATCGTCGACGTCCGACTTCGAGGACGAATCCGGCTCGTCGAAGTTCACGAAGACCTGCAGCTGGTCCTGAAGGATACGCGCGGCATAAGCCACGGCATCTTCCGGCGTGAGCGAGCCATCGGTTTCGACTTTGAGCGTCAGCTTGTCGAGGTCGAGGTTCTGGCCTTCACGGGTCGGCTGAACTTCGTAGGAAACACGCTTGATCGGCGAGAAGATCGAGTCGATCGGGATCAAACCGATCGGCGCGTCTTCCGGACGGTTCTTGTCAGCCGAAACATAGCCCTTACCGGTATTCACGGTCAGTTCCATGTAAACGTCAGCACCATCGTCGAGGTGGCAGATCACGTGATCCTTGTTCAGAACCTCGATACCTGCGGAGCAAGCGATATCGCCCGCCTTCACAACGCCCGGACCTTTTGCAGAAATCGAAACGCGCTTCGGCCCTTCGACTTCCATCTTCAGGCTCACGCCCTTGAGGTTCAGAATGATATCAGTCACGTCTTCGCGGACACCCGCAACAGACGAGAACTCGTGCAGTACATTATCAATCTGCACAGACGTAATTGCTGCGCCTTGCAGCGACGACAAAAGCACACGGCGCAGGGCGTTGCCCAGCGTCAGGCCAAAGCCACGCTCAAGCGGTTCGGCGACCAGCGTTGCCTGACGCGACGGGTCATTGCCCGCCTTGGTGTCAAGCTGTTGTGGCTTGATCAGTTCCGACCAGTTCTTGTGGATCATGCGTCCCTCCATTCCAGTGGCGCCCCCATGTCCTTAAAGGCACCACGCCCGAGGTTGAGAATAGGCGCGCCGAGGCCCCGCTCATGCAGGGCCCCGGCAAAATTCCATCGATTAGACGCGGCGGCGCTTCGGCGGACGGCAACCGTTGTGGGCAATCGGCGTCACGTCGCGGATCGACGTGATCTGGAAGCCAACAGCGGCAAGCGCGCGGAGTGCCGATTCACGACCCGAACCGGGGCCTTGAACTTCGACTTCAAGCGTCTTCACGCCATGCTCTTGTGCCTTGCGGCCAGCGTCTTCTGCAGCCATCTGAGCGGCGTAAGGCGTCGACTTACGCGAGCCTTTGAAGCCCATGGTGCCAGCGGACGACCAAGAGATCGCATTGCCCTGCACGTCAGAGATCAGGATTTTGGTGTTGTTGAACGAAGAGTTCACATGCGCAACGCCAGAGGCGATGTTCTTGGAAACCTTTTTCTTGCCACCACGGCGGGTATCACGTGCCATGTTTGCTGCCCTCCCTTACTTCTTCTTGCCCGCGATGGCCTTTGCCGGGCCTTTGCGAGTGCGAGCGTTGGTGTGAGTCCGCTGACCGCGAACCGGGAGGTTGCGACGATGGCGCAGGCCGCGGTAGCAGCCAAGGTCCATCAGACGCTTGATGTTCATTGTGACTTCGCGGCGCAGGTCGCCTTCGACAGTCAGGTTGGCGTCGATGTATTCGCGGATCGCGAGCACTTCGGCGTCGGAAAGTTCGTTCACACGGCGGGCTTCATTGATGTTCACAGCCGAGCAGATCTGCTTTGCGGTGTGAAGGCCAATGCCGGTGATATAGGTGAGGGCGATAGGGACCCGCTTTGCAGTCGGGATGTTCACGCCAGCGATACGTGCCACGTTCCGTGTTCCTTTCGTTGCGAGCCCGTCGTTCCAGGCCCTTTTTTCACAACGGGGACCAAGTGCTTACACGACTTGGCCACAGCTGATCAGGTGGTCCGATTCCATAGGGCTTGCGCCCGCGGAGAATCAGTGTCTCGGCAGAGATAGGGCTGGGTATGGAGTTTCGGGGGTATCGTCAAGCCCCCGCCCCAATCACTTGTCGAGAATTCTCGCGATGTCGGCCTTAACCGCATCCATCTGACCCAGACCATCCACACCCCGCAGCTGGCCTTTGGCGTAATAGTAACCAATCAGCGGAGATGTCTTTTTGTAGTATTCCATCAGACGGATCTTGAGGCTTTCTTCATTATCGTCCGCGCGCACAGGAAGCCCCGCCTTGCGTGCCTCCTCAGCCCGTCCAACAATACGGCCGACAAGAACCTCGTCATTCACTTGCAGCTCGATTGCTGCATCGAGGGTTTCCCCCATCGAGGCAAGCAATTCACTCAAAGCATCCGCTTGGGCCAGCGTCCGGGGGAAGCCGTCAAAAATGAAGCCCCCCTTCTTGTCGCCTTCGAGCCTCTCGCGGATGAGACCGATCACGATTTCATCAGTGACAAGTTCGCCACGGTCCATAATCGCGGCGACGCGCTTGCCCATTTCGGTCCCGGAGGACTTGGCTTCACGCAGCATGTCGCCCGTGGACAACTGGATCATGTCCCGTTCTTTAACGAGAAACCCGGCTTGAGTGCCTTTGCCAGCCCCCGGCGGTCCAAGAAGAATGATATTCATCGACGTGACGGCCCCCGTGCACGCTTCTTGGATTTGCCGCGAAGCTGGGACTTTTCCAGAAGACCTTCATACTGGTGCGCAAGCAGATGGCTTTGAACCTGCTGGATCGTATCCATCGTCACCGACACGACGATGAGAACAGAGGTGCCACCGAAGTAGAACGGAATGGCCAGTTGCGAGCGCAGGATTTCCGGCAGCAAGCAAACCAGTGCGAGATACGCCGAACCCAGAACGAGCACGCGATTGACGACATACTCAAGGTACTTGGCGGTACGCTCACCCGGGCGGATGCCCGGAACGAAACCATTCTGGTTCTTGAGGTTGTCCGCCACTTCGTCCGGCTTGAAAGCCACGTTAAAGGTGTAGAAATACGCGAAGAACACGATCATCGACGTGAAGAACACGAGATAGAGCGGTTGGCCCGGCCCGAAATAAGCGAGGATCGTCGACAGGATCGGGCTGGTCGAATTACCCGAGAAGGTTGCGATCGTGGTCGGCAGCAACAACAAGGACGACGCGAAGATCGCAGGGATAACGCCTGCCGGGTTCACCTTGACAGGAAGAACCGAGGAACCGCCGTCATAGACCTTCATACCGACTTGGCGGCGTGGATATTGGATCGGGATCTTGCGAAGTGCCCGCTCCATGAAGACCACGAATGCGATGGTCACGACGACCATCACCATAACACCGATGATCACAGCAGGGCTGACAGCGCCGGAGCGGCCTTGGCTCAGGAACTGGGCAAGTGCCGCAGGGATTTCTGCGATAATGCCCACAAAAATGATCAGCGAAATGCCGTTACCGATGCCGCGCGCGGTGATCTGCTCGCCCAGCCACATCAGGAACATGGTGCCGCCCACAAGGGTCACAACGCAGGTTGCGATGAAGAACCAATACGGTAGTTCCGCTTGCACCAATTCGCCCGAATAAAGCGATACGGCCAAGCCATAGGCCTGCAAGGTTGCCAAAGCCACGGTGCCATACCGCGTGTATTGGTTCATCTTGCGGCGGCCTTGCTCGCCTTCTTTCTTCATCTGCTCAAGCGCGGGCACCATGGAGCCCAGAAGCTGAACGATGATCGATGCCGAGATGTAGGGCATGATGCCGAGGGCGAAGACCCCCATCCGGCCGAGCGCACCGCCCGTGAACATCGAAAGAATACCGCCAAGACCGGCAGCCGCCCCTTCCATGAATTCACGCAGCGCGCCACCATCGATCCCCGGAACGGGAATGAAGGTGCCAAGGCGGTAAACAATCAGAAGGCCAAGCGTAAAGAAAATGCGCTGACGCAGTTCAGTGGCCTTGCCGAGCGCCGCCCAGCTGGTGTTAGCGGCCATCTGCTCAATCTGGGATGCCATTCGTGGGGCTCTCTTTGATGCTGAAACGCCGCCCGGTCCGTTCTCCGGGCCGGGCGGCGTTCTGGAAAACTGATGGTTATGTAAGGGGCAAGCGCGCCCCCTACAACCAGTTATTCAGCCGCAGCGGCCGCAACAGTGATCGAACCACCCGCTGCTTTCACAGCTTCGATGGCGCCAGCCGAAGCACCGGTAACTTCCAGAGCGACTTTCGACTTGATTTCACCCTTTGCGAGGATGCGGATGCCGTCGAGCTTACGGCGCACGAGGCCGGAAGCGACGAGAACGTCTTCGGTGATGGTTGCTTTGGCGTCAATCTTGCCGGCTTCGATGAACTTCTCGATGAGGCCGAGGTTCACAACAGCAAAAGATTTGCGGTTCGGCTTGTTGAAGCCACGCTTCGGCAGACGCTGGTAGAGCGGCATCTGGCCGCCTTCGTAACCATTGATGGCCACGCCCGAACGGGATTTCTGACCCTTGATACCACGGCCAGCAGTCTTACCCTTGCCCGAACCCGGGCCGCGCGCGACGCGCTTTTTCTTGGGGGCTGCGCCAGGATTGTCGCGGAGTTCATTCAGTTTCATTGTCGCTTCTCCTTGCCGGATGCGGCCCCCAGCGACGGGAGCGGCCGAACGCGGCTTAGCATTGATGTGAGTCGGGCCACGGATGGCCACCGGGGGCGTATATCCGCAGAGCTTCTCTGGTTCAAGCGGTCAGTTCACTTCTCACGACCACAAAAGCAAAAGCCCCCGCCGAAGCGGGGGCTTTCTATTCGCTACACGTTAATCTCAACCGAGATTAGCCGCGCTCTTCGATGATCTTCACGAGGTGCGGAATCTTGTTGACCATGCCACGAACCGAGGGGGTATCCTCGAGCTCACGGGTCTTGTGCACCTTGTTCAGGCCGAGGCCGATCAGCGTACGACGCTGCACGTCAGGGCGACGGCAGGGCGATGCGATCTGCTTCACGACGATGGTTTTCTTGGCCATTGTCTCTCTCCTCAGGCTTCTGCGGCTTCGGCCTCGGCACCCTTATTCAGGATGTCGGCGACTTTCTTGCCACGACGCTGAGCCACCTGACGGGGGCTGGTTTCTTTCTTCAGACCGTCGATCGTGGCCCGGATCATGTTGTAGGGGTTCTGCGAACCCAGCGACTTCGAAACGACGTCCTTGAGGCCGAGCATTTCGAACACAGCACGCATCGGACCACCGGCGATGATACCGGTACCTTCAGGTGCGGAGCGCATTACAACTTTACCAGCGCCGTGACGACCTTCCATGTCGTGGTGCAGGGTGCGGCCTTCGCGAAGCGGAACGCGGATCATCGAGCGCTTGGCCTGTTCAGTGGCCTTGCGGATCGCTTCCGGAACTTCTTTCGCTTTGCCTTTACCGAAGCCCACACGACCTTTCTGGTCGCCCACAACCACGAGAGCAGCGAAGCCGAAACGCTTACCACCCTTCACGGTCTTGGAGACGCGGTTGATCGCGACGAGACGATCGGCGAACTCCGGAGCGGCCTCTTCGCGGTCGCGGCGGTCGCGGCGGTTTTCTTCTCTTGCCATCTATCTCGCTCCTTAGAACTTCAGGCCGCCTTCGCGGGCGGCATCTGCAAGGGCTTTCACCTTACCGTGGAAAAGGAAGCCACCGCGATCGAAGTAGCATTCTTCGACGCCCGCCTTCTTAGCACGCTCGGCGATAGCAGCACCCACTTTGGCGGCGGCTTCGACGTTGTTCTTGCCAACCACGCCCAGATCCTTTTCGAGGCTGGATGCGGAAGCAAGGGTAACGCCGCGCACGTCGTCGATCAGCTGTACGCTGATGTTCTTGGAGCTGCGGTGAACGGAAAGACGAAGCCGACCGGCATTCACTTCCCGCAGTTTGTTCCGAACGCGCAGGCGGCGCTTCAGAAACAGGGTTCTTTTGCTGTTTGCCATGACTCGCGTCCTTACTTCTTCTTACCTTCTTTGCGGAAGATGTACTCGCCTTTATAGCGGATACCCTTGCCCTTGTAGGGCTCCGGCTTACGCCATTCGCGGATTTCCGCGGCGACCTGCCCAACTTGCTGGGCATCGGTACCTTCCACAACGATCTCGGTCTGCTTGGGGCAGGTTACAGTGATGCCAGCCGGCACCTTGTAAACCACCTCGTGCGAGTAGCCGAGGGAGAGCTTGAGGTCTTGGCCTGCGACAGCTGCGCGATAACCAACACCCTGGATTTCAAGCTCACGCTTGAAACCACCGGTCACGCCGGTGACGAGGTTGCGGATCATCGTGCGGGACATGCCCCACTGCTGACGCGCGCGCTTCGAAGTGCCACGCGGAGCAACAGCAACTTCATTGCCGTTCACCGTGATGGTCACGTCGTCGGTTGCGTTGAAGATCTTGGTGCCCTTGGGACCCTTCACTTCAATCGACTGGCCCTTGACGGTTGCGGTCACGCCCGAGGGCAGTTCGACCGGCTTCTTACCAATTCGAGACATCTCATTCTCTCCTTAGAAGACCGTGCAGAGCACTTCGCCACCAACGTTGGCGGCACGTGCGCTGGCATCCGACATCACGCCCTTGGACGTGCTGACAATCGACACACCGAGGCCCTGACGGACCGAAGGGATGTCCTGTACGCCCATGTAAACGCGACGGCCGGGCTTCGAGACCCGCTTGAGTTCGCGAATGACGGGGGCGCCGTCGAAGTACTTGAGGCTGATTTCCAGCTGGGCGTGGCCCGCATCGTCGGTCACGGACTCGTAACCACGGATGTAGCCTTCCTGCTGGAGAATCTCGAGCACACGCGCGCGCAGCTTCGAAGCCGGGGTGCGGACAGTGGACTTGCCGCGGGCAGAAGCGTTGCGGATGCGGGTGAGCATATCGCCGATAGGATCGTTCATATCACTCTCTCCCTTACCAGCTGGATTTCACCAGACCGGGGATCTGGCCCTGAGAGCCGAGTTCCCGCAGCATGATACGGCTGACCTTAAGCTTACGGTAGTAAGCGTGAGGACGGCCAGTCAGCTGGCAGCGGTTGTGCAGACGGGTCGCCGAGCTGTTACGCGGAAGATTCGCGAGCTTCAGCGAAGCGCGGAAGCGCTCTTCCATCGGCTTGGACTGGTCGTTGATGATCGCTTTGAGAGCGGCGCGCTTGGCAGCATATTGCTCGACCAGACGCTGGCGCTTCTTTTCGCGTTCAATCATGGATTTCTTAGCCATTTCTCAAACTCCTCCCGCGATCACGCTGTGAAGGGCATGTTGAAGTGCTTCAACATAGCCTTTGCTTCCGCGTCGGTTTTCGCGGTGGTTGCGATCACAATGTCCATCCCCCAGACTTCGTCGACTTTGTCGAAGTTGATCTCGGGGAAAATGATGTGCTCTTTGATGCCCATGGCGTAGTTGCCACGGCCGTCAAATGCCGTGCCTTTCACGCCGCGGAAGTCGCGGATGCGGGGCATTGCGATGGTGATCAGACGGTCGAGGAATTCGTACATACGATCGCCACGGAGCGTCACTTTCGCACCCATCGGCATGCCTTCGCGAACGCGGAAACCTGCGATGGAGTTCTTGGCGATAGTGGTCACTGCCTTTTGGCCAGCGATCGTGGAGAGGTCTTCCTGAGCCGACTTCGCTTTCTTGGAGTCGCGCACAGCTTCTGCACCGCAACCGATGTTCAGCACGATCTTGTCGAGGCGCGGAATCATCATGTCGTTGGCGTAGCCGAACTCTTCCTTAAGAGCTGCGCGGATCTGGTCCTTGTACAGCGTCTTGAGGCGCGGGGTGTAGTTCGCGGTATCAAGCATCGATCACGTCCCCCGTGGTCTTGGCGAAGCGAACCTTCTTGTCGCCTTCCATGCGGAAGCCAACGCGCGAGGGTTTGCCGTTCTTGTCAACGATCGCCAGGTTCGAGAGATCGATCGGCAGAGCCTTCGGAAGGCGGCCGCCCTGGCTGTTTGCGGACTGGCGCGTGTGGCGGATGGCCATGTTCAGACCATCGACAACAGCCTTACCAGACTTCGGGTCGACCGAAACGATCGTGCCCTGCTGGCCCTTGTCCTTGCCGGTGAGCACGACAACCGTGTCACCCTTTTTCAGTTTAGCAGCCATCTTACAGCACCTCCGGGGCGAGCGAGATGATCTTCATGAAGTTCTTGGCGCGCAGTTCACGCACCACCGGCCCGAAGATACGGGTGCCGATCGGCTCCATGTTGTTGTTGATGATGACGGCGGCATTCCGGTCGAAGCGGATTGCGGTGCCGTCTTCACGACGCACAGCCTGAGCGGTACGAACGACGACGGCTTTACGCACGTCACCTTTCTTCACACGGCCTTTCGGAATCGCTTCCTTGACGGAGACGACGATAACGTCGCCCACCGACGCATACCGGCGGTGCGAGCCGCCGAGAACCTTGATGCACTGAACCCGGCGAGCACCGGAGTTATCAGCGACATCCAGATTGGTCTGCATCTGGATCATTGGGTTACTCCCGACCTTTGGGGGGGCTTCAGATCACGCCCTAGTCCCCAGGGTTTCGATTAAGCTGGGTAGCCCCGCATTACGCGGTAACAACTTCCCAACGCTTGGTCTTGGACTTCGGTGCGCATTCTTGAATACGCACGGTATCGCCCACCTTGAAGGTCTGGTGCTCGTCGTGAGCACGGTACTTCTTGGATTTACGAACCGTTTTCTTGAGAACGGGGTGCGTGAAGCGGCGTTCCACCAAAACAGTTACGGTTTGAGCATTAGCCGTGGAGGTCACGGTGCCTTGAAGGATACGTTTGGGCATCTTTCGCGCCTCCTTACTTCGCTGCGTCTGCAGCTTTTGCGTTCAGCACGGTCAGCACGCGAGCAGCGTCACGGCGGACGGCGCGCATACGAGCAGTGCTCTCCAACTGGCCGGTGGCCTGCTGGAAACGGAGGTTGAAGGCCTCCTTCTTAAGAGCGGTCAGTTGCTCGCGCAGCTGATCCGGCGTCTTTTCTTTCAATTCTTTGGCGTTCATGCGCCTCTTCCTTTCTCATACACCAGAGAGCCCCTGCCAGTTTTTCAGGGTCACCCTTCGTCTGGTGGACAACAGCAAACACACGAATCCCGGAAACTCCGGGAATCCGCGAGATGTGCCGCTATAGGGGAGGCCCAACTAGAGCGCAAGAGGGCAATTGGGTTTTCAGCCAAATTGGTGAAAGCGCATGAGTTCAGGCGCAAAAGTGCCAAAAAACAAACGGGCGAGGATACCCCCGCCCGTTTTATTGACCGTTGTGATGGCTATGCCATCCGATCCAATTACCAGTCTTCGCGAACCACGACGCGAGTCTTGATCGGGAGCTTCATCGCGGCGAGACGGAGCGCCTCACGTGCGATTTCTTCACCCACACCATCGATCTCGAACATGATGCGGCCGGGCTTCACACGGCATGCCCAGAAATCAACGGAGCCCTTACCTTTACCCATACGGACTTCGGTAGGCTTCGAGGTCACTGGAACATCCGGGAAAATCCGGATCCAGACGCGGCCCTGACGCTTCATGTGACGGGTCAGAGCGCGGCGTGCTGCTTCGATCTGACGCGCAGTGACGCGCTCGGGTTGGGTCGCCTTCAGGCCGTAGGTGCCAAAGTTCAGGTCGGAACCGCCTTTGGCTTCACCGTGGATACGGCCTTTGTGCTGCTTACGGAACTTTGTACGTTTCGGTTGAAGCATTTCTCAAACCTCCTCAGCGACGGCCCTGAGCACCGCGAGGTGCCGGCCCATCCTGGAGTTCTTGCTGACGACGGTCGCGTGCCTGCGGATCGTGCTCCATGATCTCACCTTTGAAGATCCAGACCTTGATCCCGATGATGCCGTAGGGCGTCATCGCTTCGGACAGTGCGTAGTCGATGTCAGCGCGCAGGGTGTGAAGCGGAACGCGACCTTCGCGGTACCATTCGGTACGCGCGATTTCGGCACCACCAAGACGGCCAGCAACGTTCACGCGGATGCCGAGGGCTCCCATGCGCATTGCGTTTTGCACGGCACGCTTCATCGCGCGACGGAACGAAACCCGGCGCTCGAGCTGCTGTGCAATGGACTCGCCAACAAGTGCTGCGTCCAGTTCGGGCTTACGCACTTCAACGATGTTGAGGTGCAGTTCCGACTTGGTGAGGTTCGCAAGCTTCTTGCGAAGCGTTTCGATATCGGCGCCTTTTTTGCCGATGATCACGCCCGGACGTGCAGCGTGGATCGTAACGCGGCACTTTTTGTGCGGACGCTCGATGATCACGCGAGCAATACCGGCTTGCTTCGCTTCTTCCTTAACGAATTCGCGGATCTTGATGTCTTCCAGAAGAAGATTACCGAAATCCTTCGAGTCGGCGTACCAGCGGCTGTCCCAGGTGCGGTTGACCTGGAGGCGCATGCCGATCGGATTGACCTTCTGTCCCATTAGGCTTGCTCCTCAACCTGACGAACCGTGATGGTGATTTCCGAGAACGGCTTCATGATCTTGCCGTAACGGCCACGTGCACGCGGACGACCGCGCTTCATCACGAGGTTCTTGCCAACCCATGCCTCAGCGACGATCAGTTCATCAACGTCGAGGTTGTGGTTGTTTTCAGCATTCGCGATTGCGGACTGAAGGCATTTCTTCACGTCCTGAGCGATCCGCTTTTTCGAGAAAGTGAGGTCGGCAAGCGCCTTGTCCACTTTCTTGCCACGGATCATCGCGGCTACCAGATTGAGCTTCTGCGGGCTCGTGCGAAGCATGCGGGCTTTCGCCATCGCTTCGTTGTCGGCCACGCGGCGGGGGTTCTTTTCCTTGCCCATGACTTACTTCCGCTTCGCTTTTTTGTCGGCCGCATGGCCATAATAGGTGCGGGTCGGCGAGTATTCACCGAACTTCTGACCAATCATCTCCTCGGTGATAGCCACCGGAACATGCTTTTGGCCATTGTACACGCCGAACGTCAGGCCCACGAATTGGGGCAGGATCGTCGAACGGCGCGACCAGATCTTGATTACATCGCTGCGGCCAGATGCGCGCGCAGCTTCGGCCTTCTTGAGCACATAGGCATCAACGAAAGGACCTTTCCAAACAGAACGAGTCATGTCTTAGCGCCCTTTCTTAGCGTGACGCGAACGAACGATGAGCTTCGACGACGCCTTCTTCCGATTGCGGGTCTTGGCACCCTTGGTCGGCTTACCCCACGGGGTAACCGGGTGACGGCCACCAGAGGTACGGCCTTCACCACCGCCGTGCGGGTGGTCAACCGGGTTCATGGCAACACCGCGGACGCTCGGGCGGATGCCCTTGTGACGCATACGGCCTGCTTTACCGAAATTCTGGTTCGAGTTGTCGGGGTTCGACACGGCACCAACAGTTGCCATGCACTCCTGACGCACCATGCGCAGTTCGCCCGAAGAAAGGCGCAGCTGTGCATAGCCACCGTCACGACCGACGAATTGAGCGTAGGTACCAGCGGCACGCGCCAACTGACCACCCTTGCCGGGCTTCAGTTCGACGTTGTGCACGATCGTACCGATCGGCATGCCCGAGAACGGCATCGCGTTACCCGGCTTGATATCAACCTTCTTGCCAGCAACGACGCTGTCGCCAACGGCGAGGCGCTGCGGCGCGAGGATGTATGCCTGTTCGCCATCTTCATACTTGATGAGAGCGATGAAGGCGGTGCGGTTCGGGTCGTATTCGATCCGTTCCACGGTTGCCACAACATCAAACTTCGAACGCTTGAAGTCGACGATGCGGTAGAGACGCTTTGCCCCGCCACCACGGCGGCGTGCTGTGACTCGTCCGGTGTTGTTCCGGCCGCCAGATTTCGTAAGACCCTCGGTGAGAGCCTTGACGGGGCGTCCTTTATACAGCTCCGAACGGTCGATCAGAACCAGCCCACGCTGGCCAGGCGTCGTCGGTTTGTACGACTTGAGTGCCATGCTTCCTGTCTTCCGTTTCGATCGGGCAGCTTACGCTGCCGCTGTTGACGCGGCTTGCGCCGCAGTTGTAGGGCCCCGAAGGTCCCCAGGTTCAAAACACTGCAAGGCCCCGAACGAATCCGGGGCCTCGAAGATGCGTCCGTTTACGTGGCCCCGCCTAGGGGGTCAAGGCCTGAATGCAAATGGTCCAAAAGATTCCAAAGCATTCAATCGAACCGCAAAATAACGAAGACCCCCGGTGTTCGCCGGGGGTCCTCAAGTCCGTTAGAACACAAATCAGAGGCCGGTGGCCACGTCGATCGTGTTGCCCTCTTCGAGGGTGACGTAGGCTTTCTTGACGTCACGGCGTTCGCCGGGACGGCCACGGAAGCGCTTGACCTTACCCTTGGTCACAGTGGTGTTCACTGCTTTGACCTTCACACCAAAGATCGCTTCGACAGCGGCTTTGATTTCGGGTTTCGCTGCGTCCATCGCCACTTCGAAAACCACTGCGCCATTTTCAGACGCCATAGTGGCCTTTTCGGTGATGATCGGCTTGCGGATCACGTCGTACTGGTTTGCCTTCGCGGTCATTTCAGTCGTGCCTCCAGAGCTTCGATCCCCGCTTTGGTGATCACGAGCGTGTCACGCTTGAGGATGTCGTAGACGTTGGCGCCGATGGTCGGGAGGATATCCAGACCTTCGATGTTGCGCGCGGCTTGAGCGAAGGTCTCGTTGACCGAGGCGCCATCGATGATGAGCGCGCGCTTCCAACCGAGGTTCTTCACCTGCTTGGCGAGTGCCGAGGTTTTGCCTTCCGAAGCAGCTGCATCGATGATGACCAGCTCACCCGCTTTTGCCTTGGCCGAAAGCGCGTGCTTCAGGCCGAGAGCGCGGAACTTCTTGGGCAGGTCATGCGCGTGGCTGCGCGGGACCGGACCCTTGTAGACGCCACCGTGACGGAAGATCGGTGCCTTCTTGGAACCGTGACGTGCGCCACCGGTGCCCTTCTGGCGGTAGATCTTCTTGGTCGAGTAGGACACTTCTGCGCGGCCGAGCGTCGAGTGCGTGCCAGCTTGTGCTTTCGCACGCTGCCAACGCACCACACGGTGCAGAATGTCCGCGCGGGGCTCGAGACCGAACAGGGCCTCATCAAGCTCCACCGACCCGGCTTTACCGCCGTCGAGATTGATCACATCAAGTTTCATGCTTCACCCCCTTCAGCGGGCGCTTCGGCAGCCGCGGCTTCCGCAGCCTTCAGAGCAGCCGGGAACGGAACGCCGTCCGGCAGCTTTTTCTTAACGGCGTCTTTGATGGTGACCCAACCGCCCTTGGAACCGGGAACAGCGCCCTTCACCATGATCAGACCACGATCGGCATCCGTGCGGACGACTTCGAGGTTCTGGGTGGTGACGCGGACCGAACCGAGGTGGCCAGCCATCTTCTTGCCTTTAAACACCTTGCCCGGATCCTGGCATTGGCCAGTCGAACCGTGCGAGCGGTGCGAGATCGAAACGCCGTGCGAGGCGCGCAGACCACCGAAGTTGTGACGCTTCATGGCACCTGCGAAGCCTTTACCGATCGAGGTGCCCGACACGTCAACCTTCTGGCCAGCAATGTAATGCTCAGCAGAGATTTCGGAACCGACTTCGATCAGGTTTTCGGGCGACACGCGGAATTCAGCAACCTTGCGCTTCGGGGCAACGCCCGATTTCGCAAAGTGGCCACGCATTGCCTGGCTCGTACGCTTCGCTTTCGCGGAACCTGCACCGAGCTGAACGGCAGTGTAGCCGTCTTTGTCGGAGGTGCGCTGAGCGACAACCTGGAGATTGTCGAGTTGAAGCACGGTCACCGGAATCTGGCGGCCGTCTTCCATGAACAAGCGGGTCATACCCACTTTTTTGGCGATAACACCGGAACGCATCGAAAGGTCTCCTTACGACTGCAGTTTGATCTCGACGTCCACGCCAGCGGCGAGGTCGAGCTTCATCAGCGCGTCCACGGTCTGGGGGGTCGGGTCAACGATGTCGAGGAGACGCTTGTGCGTGCGGATCTCGAACTGGTCACGGGACTTCTTGTCGATGTGCGGTCCACGGAGAACCGTGAACTTTTCGATCTTGTTCGGCAGCGGGATGGGCCCACGGACCTGTGCACCAGTGCGCTTGGCCGTGTTCACGATTTCCTGCGTGCTGGCATCCAGTACGCGGTAATCGAAGGCCTTGAGCCGGATGCGAATGTTTTGGCTTTGCATAGTACAGCCTTTCGCGGCTTAGAGTTGATAGGAGGACCGGTGGCTTGCCCACCGGCCCTCGTCGAACCCAGAAGTAATTACTTCAGGATCTTGGAGACGACGCCTGCGCCGACGGTGCGGCCGCCTTCGCGGATGGCGAAGCGGAGGCCTTCTTCCATGGCGATCGGTGCGATCAGTTCAACGCCGAACTTCAGGTTGTCGCCGGGCATCACCATCTCGGTGCCTTCCGGCAGCGTCACGGTGCCGGTCACGTCCGTCGTGCGGAAGTAGAACTGCGGACGGTAGTTCGCGAAGAACGGCGTGTGACGGCCGCCTTCTTCCTTCGTCAGGATGTAGGCTTCGGCTTCGAAGTTGGTGTGCGGGGTCACCGAACCGGGCTTGCAGAGAACCTGGCCACGCTCGACGCCTTCACGGTCAACGCCGCGCAGGAGCGCGCCGATGTTGTCGCCAGCTTCGCCGCGGTCGAGCAGCTTGCGGAACATTTCAACGCCGGTGCAGGTCGACTTCTTCGTCGCGCGGATACCCACGATCTCGATTTCGTCGCCAACGTTGATCACGCCACGCTCGACACGGCCGGTCACCACGGTGCCGCGGCCCGAGATCGAGAACACGTCTTCGATCGGCATCAGGAACGGCTTGTCAACCGCACGCGCCGGGGTCGGGATGTAGCTGTCAACAGCGTCCATCAGAGCGCGGATCGAGGTCTCGCCGATGTCCGGCATCTCGCCGATCAGCGCCTGGTGAGCCGAACCCTGGATGATCGGAATATCGTCGCCGGGGTAGTCGTAGGACGAGAAGAGTTCGCGGATTTCCATCTCGACGAGCTCGAGAAGCTCGGCGTCATCCACGAGGTCGACCTTGTTCATGTAGCAGACCATGTAGGGGATACCCACCTGGCGGCCGAGCAGGATGTGCTCGCGGGTCTGCGGCATCGGGCCGTCAGAGGCGGCGCAAACGAGGATCGCGCCGTCCATCTGGGCTGCACCCGTGATCATGTTCTTCACGTAGTCGGCGTGGCCGGGGCAGTCGACGTGCGCGTAGTGACGGTTTGCGGTCTCGTATTCCACGTGCGCGGTCGAGATCGTGATCCCGCGGGCCTTCTCTTCAGGCGCGCCGTCAATCTGGTCATAGGCGCGGAATTCACCGAAATACTTCGTGATCGCTGCCGTCAGAGTCGTCTTGCCGTGGTCAACGTGACCAATCGTGCCGATGTTCACGTGCGGCTTGTTACGTTCAAACTTTGCCTTTGCCATCTTAATTCTCCTTTGTCGGGTGGCAGGAAGCTCCTGCCCTACGGGTTTGTGGTAGGGCGGGGTTCACCCCGCCGCACCGATCAAGCGTATTTCTTCTGGATTTCGTCAGAGATGTTCTGCGGAACCGCGTCGTAGTGGTCGAACTGCATGGTGAACACAGCGCGGCCCGAAGACATCGAACGCAGGTTGTTGATGTAGCCGAACATGTTCGCCAGCGGCACCATTGCGTTGATGACGTTCGCGTTGCCGCGAGAGTCTTGACCCTGCACCATACCACGACGGGAGGTGAGGTCACCGATGATCGAGCCGGTGTACTCTTCCGGCGTCACAACTTCGACCTTCATGATCGGTTCGAGCAGCTTTGCGCCAGCCTTCTTGAGGCCGTCACGCATTGCGGCGCGCGTTGCGATTTCGAAAGCGAGGACCGAGGAGTCAACGTCGTGGTACGCACCATCGATGAGTGCCACTTTGAAGTCGATCACGGGGAAGCCTGCGAGCGGACCGGAGTCCATCACCGACTTGATGCCCTTTTCAACGCCCGGGATGTATTCCTTCGGAACCACACCACCAACGATCTTCGACTCGAAGGAGTAGCCTTCGCCCGGCTGGGTCGGCTCGATCACGAGCTTCACGCGTGCGAACTGGCCGGTACCACCGGTCTGCTTCTTGTGCGTGTAGTCGATCTCTGCCGAGGTCGAGATGGTTTCGCGGTAAGCCACCTGCGGCGCACCGATGTTCGCTTCAACCTTGAATTCGCGCTTCATACGATCAACGAGAATATCGAGGTGAAGTTCGCCCATGCCCTTCATGATGGTCTGGCCGGATTCGAAGTTGGTCTCGACGCGGAACGAGGGGTCTTCTGCTGCCAGGCGAGCGAGCGCGAGGCCCATCTTTTCCTGGTCGGCTTTGGACTTCGGTTCCACGGCGATTTCGATCACGGGTTCCGGGAAGGTCATCGTTTCGAGAACAACAGGCTTCGCCGGATCGCAGAGAGTGTCACCAGTGGTGGTCTCTTTGAGGCCTGCGAGCGCGATGATGTCGCCTGCGAATGCTTCTTCGATTTCCTCGCGGTTGATCGAGTGCATCATCATCATACGGCCGACACGCTCACGCTTGCCCTTCGTCGAGTTCATCATCTGGTCGCCCTTCTTGAGGACGCCCGAGTAGATGCGCGTGAAGGTGAGCGAGCCCACGAAGGGGTCGTTCATGATTTTGAACGCGAGAGCCGAGAAGGGCTGTGCGTCGTCAGCGGTACGCTCGATGTTGCGCTCTTCCGATTCGTCACCCGGTGCGAAGCCTTTGTAGGCCGGCACGTCGAGCGGCGAGGGAAGGAAGTCGATCACGGAGTTCAGGAGGGGCTGAACGCCCTTGTTCTTGAACGCGGAACCAGCAGCAACCGGGAAGAACGTCAGCGAGAGCGTGCCCTTACGGATCAGCTTGCGGAGCGTTGCTTCGTCGGGCTCGTTGCCTTCGAGGTAGGCTTCCATCGCGTCGTCGTCCATTTCGACGGCGAGTTCGATCATCTTGCCGCGCCATTCATCGGCGACGTCCTTCAGATCGTCACGGACCGGCTGACGAACCCAGCTTGCGCCGAGGTCTTCACCCTTCCAGACCCACTCTTCCATCTTGATGAGGTCGATGATGCCTTCCAGCTTGTCCTCTGCGCCGATCGGCAGAGCGATCGGGCACGGGGTGCCGCCGGTACGGTCTTTGATCATCTCGACGCACTTGAAGAAGTCCGCACCGATCTTGTCCATCTTGTTGACGAACACGATACGCGGAACCTTGTAGCGGTCAGCCTGACGCCACACGGTTTCGGTCTGCGGTTCAACACCTGCGTTGGCGTCGAGCAAGCAAACGGCACCGTCGAGAACGGCGAGCGAACGTTCCACCTCGATGGTGAAGTCCACGTGGCCGGGGGTGTCGATGATGTTGAAGCGGTACTTCGTTTCGGAAGTGCCCTCGGTGCTCGGGTCTTCCTGACGCTGCCAGAACGTAGTCGTCGCGGCGGACGTAATGGTGATACCGCGCTCCTGCTCCTGCTCCATCCAGTCCATCGTTGCGGCGCCGTCATGGACTTCGCCGATCTTGTGCGACTTACCGGTGTAGTAAAGGATACGTTCGGTCGTGGTGGTCTTGCCAGCATCGATGTGTGCCATGATGCCGAAGTTGCGGTAGCGCTGAAGCGGGTATTCGCGTGCCATTGGCTGAGCTCCTTACCAGCGGTAGTGGCTGAACGCTTTGTTTGCGTCTGCCATCTTGTGGGTGTCTTCGCGCTTCTTAACCGCCGAACCACGGCCGTTCACGGCGTCGAGAAGCTCGCCAGCGAGGCGCTCTTCCATGGTGTTTTCGTTGCGGTTGCGAGCTGCGGCGATGAGCCAGCGGATCGCGAGCGCTTCACGGCGCTCGGTACGAACTTCGACCGGAACCTGGTAGGTTGCACCACCAACGCGGCGCGAACGAACTTCGACGGCCGGCTTGATGTTGTCGAGAGCTTCATGGAACAGCTCGACGGGTGCGCGCTTCACTTTGGCTTCGATACGCTCGAGAGCCGAGTACACGATGCGCTCAGCGACCGATTTCTTGCCATCGATCATGAGGTTATTCATGAACTTCGAGAGAACGCGGTCACCGAACTTTGCGTCCGGAAGAATTTCGCGCTTCTCTGCTGCGTGACGACGGGACATCTGTGGATCCTCTTACTTCGGACGCTTCGCGCCGTATTTCGAACGACGCTGCTTACGGTCTTTGACGCCCTGAGTATCCAGAACGCCGCGCAGGATGTGGTAACGCACACCGGGAAGGTCTTTTACACGGCCGCCACGGATCAGAACCACGGAGTGTTCCTGAAGGTTGTGCTTTTCGCCGGGGATGTAGGAGATCACCTCGAAGCCATTGGTCAAGCGGACCTTGGCAACTTTACGCATAGCGGAGTTAGGCTTTTTCGGCGTGGTCGTATAGACGCGGGTGCAGACGCCACGCTTTTGCGGGCACTGCTCCAGGTGCTGCGACTTGGACCGTTTGACTTTGGGCTGCCGCGGCTTGCGGATCAGCTGCTGGATCGTTGGCATTGGGTCTCTTTCCCCGTTTCTCAACACATGTGTTTGCAAGGCGGACCTTGCGGGTTTCGTTTAAGGCACCCCGCGCGTCCGCAGGTTACCGACTGCACCGTCTGGTCGGTGCAAAACTCAAGCGACGCAATGCGACGCAAAAAACCGCATGCGTTCCCTCTTTTCGCGGGAACGACGCGGTGGGTTTCCAGAGGATCGGGCTATTGCCGGATCGTGACCACAACAGTTCTGATAGCGCTCGGGCGGATTACCCCCCCAAGCTTGGATGGGGCGCGTATAGGGGGAGTCGGAGGGGTTGTCAACACAGGGCGACGAGGCATTTAGTGCCCACCGCCACCCCGCTTTGATCGCGCAAGTTGGCGCTCGCGCCAAAGAGTAAAAAGGCCCGATGCAGTCACGATTGCCGCCCCGATAAGGGTCAAAATCTGAGGCCAATCACCGAAAATAGCGAAGCCAAGGATCAGTGCCCAGATCAAGCTCGTATATCGGAACGGCGCGACGAATCCGATCTCGCCCACGCGCATCGCCAAGACCGAGAAGAGATAGCCGAGCGTAACCATCCCCCCTGCCCCGACAATCCTCCAACCGATATCGAAGGGAATCGGTTGCCACTCCTGCCAGAGGCTCGCGATGCCGAAAGCCAGCATCACAGAGACTGAGGTTGAGAATGTAACGAGGAGCGAAGGCGTGGCCCCGCTGAGGCGTCTGGTGAAGAGATCACGGGCGGTTACAAACGCCACGGATACCAAGGCGTAGAGGGAGAAAATGTTGAAGCCTTCCGTGCCGGGACGGACGATGAGGAGCACGCCCGTAAAGCCAACAAGGATAGCAGTCATTCGACGCCAGCCGATCTTTTCGCGGAAGATTACGGCAGCAGCCAAAGTCACCGTTAAAGGGAGCGCTTGCAGGATCGCCGTCAGGTTAGCGAGCGGCATATTGAAGAGCGCTGTCAGGAAGTAATAGGCAGCGCCGATTTCAGCCACCACGCGCCCCAGTATCAGGTAGATATCCCGTCTGGGTATGGACGCTGTGAAGGCAAGCTGCGACAGCGCAAGCACACCGATCAGGGATGTCGCCAGAATACCACGCAGGAAGAGGAGCTGGTACAGAGGCGCATCGCCTGCCAAGGATTTCATGAAAGCATCGTTGACCGTGAACGCCGCCATGGAGCCCATCATGAGCAAGGCACCACGGAGATTGTCTGAAAGTGCCATATTCAAAGAGACCTGAGCGTTTCTACCGATAACCCGAACCGCTTCCGGATTATCGCTTCGATTTTCTCCTGTTTCTTCTTTCCGATGATCCCCCGCAAGTCCGGATTTGAGATGTTGTCAGCGTGGATCGTCCGCAGGAACATCGCCTCGTCGATTTCGGAGTAGGTATTATGATGCTGTTGGAACGCACGATGATTGTAGCGGTAGGGATTAGTGACAAGATCGTCCGGATGCACCAGCGCCGTGCCGGCGGAAAGCGGGGCGCGCTCTACTGCATCGGTCAGGGCATTTTCAAACGGTTTCGTGCGATCGAGATAGATGCCACGGTTGAAGGCAATGAAGAACGGGTCACGGCTTATCTCCAATAGCTTCAGTGAGAGACTTCGAAGGCGCGCGATGTAATCGAGCGAAAGGCCATCATCATCATCCAGTCGGAAACTGCATCTATGGGTGAACCCCGGGTTTGCGGCCGCATCATAGGCGTCTTTAATGAGCGCGTAGTGATGGCCAATCGGCGCAACATGAAGAACGAATTGCGGATAGGGGGCGATAATATCCGACAGCTTTTCGAGCACTGGTTTCGGCATCTCTTCGGATGTCAGGATCGCGCAGCGAAAATCCTTATCGGTCTGACGTCCCAAGGTAGACAGGCAAAGGGTTTCGAACATCTTGAGGCGTTCAGATAAACGATTGGGTTCGAAAAAATTGGCCCGCATGCTGCCCGCATCGCCATAGTTCAGTGGCGTGAAGTCATCGGTCAACACCGAGAACCGGATCACCCCAACGATTTGCAGACGAACATCAATCGGCATTGAATCCTCCTCGTTACCGCCCTCAAAGAACCATCACGTTCGAAAAAAGAAAACCCCCGCACCAAGGTGCGGGGGCTTTCGTTTCAAATTTGGCGAAGTTTACTCGCGGCTTTCCGGAACGCTATCGGCGTCAGCCGGCGCGGCGAGTGCGAGTGCCTGTTCGGCTTCCTCACGGCGCGCTTCGATCACAACATTATCGCGGTCGGTGGCGATGCGACGGATGCGCGAGGTGGCACCACCGGTACCCGCCGGGATCAGACGACCAACGATCACGTTCTCCTTAAGGCCGACGAGCGAGTCACGCTTGCCCTGAACGGCCGCTTCGGTGAGAACGCGGGTCGTTTCCTGGAACGAAGCCGCCGAGATGAAGCTGCGGGTCTGCAGCGACGCCTTGGTGATCCCGAGGAGGATCGGTTCGCCCTGTGCCGGACGGCCGCCCTTCGCGAGGACTTTCTCGTTCGCCGCGTCGAACTCTGCCTTATCGACGTGTTCGCCCTTGAGCAGGGTTGTGTCACCCGACTCCTGGATTTCCCACTTCTGCAGCATCTGGCGCACGATCACTTCGATGTGCTTGTCGTTGATCTTCACGCCCTGCAGTCGGTAAACCTCCTGCACTTCATCGATCATGTAGTCAGCCAGCGCTTCGACGCCCATGATGGCGAGAATATCATGCGGCGCAGGGTTGCCGTCCATGATGTAGTCGCCCTTCTGGACATAGTCGCCTTCCTGAACCGGAATGTGCTTGCCCTTCGGGATCATGTATTCCTTGGGCTGCAGCGTTTCATCCACAGGCTCGATCGAGATGCGGCGCTTGTTCTTGTAGTCCTTGCCGAAGCGCACGTAGCCATCGATTTCGGCGATGATCGCGTGGTCTTTCGGACGACGGGCTTCGAAGAGTTCGGCCACACGCGGCAGACCACCGGTAATGTCCTTGGTCTTGGCGCCTTCACGCGGGATACGCGCAATGACGTCACCAGCCTTGATCTCCTGACCGTCTTCGATCGAGAGAATGGCGTCCACGGACATCGGGTAGGTTACCGGGTTTCCAGCGTCATTGCGCACCGGTTCACCATCGCTGTTCACGAGGATCAGTTCCGGCTTGAGCTCGTTGCCGCGCGGTGCAGCACGCCAGTCGATCACGATCTTCTGGGTCATGCCGGTGGCTTCGTCGGTCTCTTCGCGCACCGAAAGGCCCGCGAGCAGGTCGACGAACTTCACCGCACCCGACTTTTCAGCGATGATCGGGAGAGTGTAGGGGTCCCATTCGAAGAGCTTGTCGCCCCGCTTGACCTCTGCACCATCCTTCACAAAGAGCTTCGAACCGTAGCCGACCTTGTGCGAGGCACGCTCTGCGCCGAGTTCGTCAACAACGCGGATCTTCATGTTCCGGCCCATGACCAGAAGCTCGCCATTGGCGTTCTCCAGCGTCGAGGCATTCTCGAACACGATCTTACCGGCCTGGCTCGATTCCTGGAACGACTGCTGACCACCCTGCGCAACACCACCGATGTGGAACGTACGCATGGTGAGCTGCGTGCCGGGTTCACCGATCGACTGGGCGGCGATGATGCCGACAGCTTCACCGATGTTCACGAGCGTACCGCGAGCGAGGTCACGACCATAGCACATTGCACAAACGCCATCTTCCGCATCACAGGTGAGCGGCGAACGGATGCGTGCAACCTGCACACCAGCTTCGTGAACGGCATCAGCCGTGCGTTCGTCGATCAGGCCACCGCGCGGAACCAGCACTTCATCCGTGCCCGGACGCAGGATGTCATCAGCGGCAACGCGGCCGAGAAGGCGCTCGGAGAGCGGCGCCACGACTTCGCCGTCGTTAACGGCTGCCATCGCGGTGATGCCACGCTCGGTGCCGCAATCCGTTTCACGGATGATGCAGTCCTGAGCCACGTCGACCAGTCGGCGGGTAAGGTAACCGGAGTTCGCGGTCTTAAGCGCGGTATCCGACAGACCTTTACGAGCGCCGTGGGTCGAGTTGAAGTACTCGAGAACGGTGAGGCCTTCTTTAAAGTTCGAGATAATCGGGGTCTCGATGATGTCGCCGTTCGGCTTCGCCATCAGGCCGCGCATACCGCCGAGCTGCTTCATCTGGGTCACGGAACCACGCGCACCGGAGTGGGCCATCATGTAAACCGAGTTCGGTTCCATTTCGGCGCCGTTGGTATCGCGCTTGTTGGCCGAGATGGTGGACATCATGGCCTCGGTGACCTTGTCGTTGCACTTCGACCAAGCATCGACAACTTTGTTGTACTTTTCGCCCTGAGTGATCAGGCCGTCCATGTACTGCTGTTCGAAGTCTTTCACCTGATCGCGGGTCTCGTCGACGATGGTCCACTTGGTGTCTGGGATCACCATGTCGTCCTTGCCGAAGGAGATCCCTGCGCGGAATGCTTCCTTGAAGCCCATCGACATGATCTGGTCACAGAAGATCACCGACTCTTTCTGGCCGCAGTAGCGATACACAGTATCGATGACCTGCTGCACTTCGCGCTTACGAAGCAGGCGGTTCACCAGTTCGAACGGCGCTTTGGTGTTCTTCGGCAGCAGAGCGCCGAGGCGAACGCGACCGGGGGTCGATTCAAAACGCTTCCAGACTTCATTGCCTTCGTCGTCGATCTGCGGAACGCGGCAGGTGATCTTGGCGTGCAGGTGCACTTCACCAGCGTTGAGCGCGTGCTCGACTTCCTCGATATTCGAGAAGGCCATGCCTTCGCCCTTCATGCCATCGCGCTGGATCGTGGTGTAGTAGAGACCAAGAACCATGTCCTGCGACGGAACGATGATCGGCGCGCCGTTTGCGGGCGACAGAACGTTGTTCGTCGACATCATCAGAACGCGGGCTTCGAGCTGGGCTTCGAGCGAAAGCGGCACGTGAACGGCCATCTGGTCACCGTCGAAGTCGGCGTTGAAGGCCGAGCAGACGAGCGGGTGCAGCTGGATCGCTTTACCTTCGATCAGCGTGGGTTCGAATGCCTGAATGCCGAGGCGGTGCAGCGTGGGTGCACGGTTCAGAAGAACGGGATGTTCACGGATAACCTCGTCGAGGATATCCCAAACTTCCGGACGCTCTTTTTCAACGAGCTTCTTCGCCTGCTTCACAGTCGACGACAGGCCCTTGGCTTCAAGGCGCGAATAGATGAACGGCTTGAAGAGTTCCAAGGCCATCTTCTTCGGCAGGCCACACTGGTGCAGCTTAAGTTCCGGGCCAGTCACGATCACGGAACGGCCGGAGAAGTCGACGCGCTTACCGAGAAGGTTCTGACGGAAACGGCCCTGCTTACCCTTGAGCATGTCGGAGAGCGACTTCAGCGGGCGCTTGTTCGCACCGGTGATGACGCGGCCACGACGACCGTTGTCGAAGAGAGCGTCAACCGACTCTTGCAGCATCCGCTTTTCGTTGCGGACGATGATATCGGGTGCACGCAGTTCGATCAGGCGCTTCAGACGGTTGTTCCGGTTGATCACACGACGGTAGAGGTCGTTGAGGTCGGAGGTTGCGAAGCGGCCACCGTCCAGCGGCACCAGCGGGCGCAGTTCCGGTGGGATCACCGGGATTACGGTGAGCACCATCCATTCCGGGCGGTTACCGGATTCGAGGAACGACTCCACGACCTTGAGGCGCTTGATGATCTTCTTCGGCTTCAGTTCACCGGTTGCTTCGGCGAGTTCCGCACGGAGCTTTTCGGCTTCTGCTTCGAGGTCGATCTGAGCCAGCATTTCGCGGATCGCTTCAGCGCCGATATTGGCGGTGAAGGCGTCTGCGCCGTATTGGTCTTGCGCGTCGAGATACTCTTCTTCGGTCATCAACTGGCCGTAGGTCAGGTCTGTCAGACCCGGCTCGATCACGACGTAGTTTTCGAAGTAGAGGATGCGTTCGAGGTCACGCAGCGTCATGTCCAGCATTAGGCCGATGCGCGAGGGCAGCGACTTGAGGAACCAGATGTGGGCAACGGGCGAGGCCAGTTCGATATGGCCCATACGCTCGCGGCGCACTTTCTGGAGGGTAACTTCAACGCCGCATTTCTCGCAGACGACGCCGCGATACTTCATGCGCTTATATTTGCCGCAGAGGCACTCGTAATCCTTGATCGGGCCAAAGATCCGAGCGCAGAAAAGGCCATCACGCTCCGGCTTGAAGGTCCGGTAGTTGATGGTTTCCGGCTTTTTGATCTCACCATACGACCACGACAGGATACGCTCGGGCGACGCGAGAGAAATCTTGATCTCGTCGAATACTTTCGGCGGGGTCAGCGGGTTGAACGGGTTGTTCGTCAGTTCCTGGTTCATTTCACGATCCTTGAATGAGGGTAGCAGAAGGGAAGGGAAAGCGGGCGAACCGCTTATTCATCCCCCTCCGCATCCAGGAGTTCCATGTTCAGGCCGAGGCCGCGGACTTCTTTCACGAGAACGTTGAAGCTCTCTGGGATACCCGCTTCGAAGTTATCCTCGCCCTTGACGATCGACTCATAGACCTTGGTCCGGCCTGCCACGTCATCCGACTTCACCGTCAGCATTTCCTGCAGGGTGTAGGCGGCGCCGTAAGCTTCCAGAGCCCAAACTTCCATTTCACCGAAGCGCTGGCCACCGAACTGGGCCTTACCGCCCAGCGGCTGCTGCGTGACGAGCGAGTACGGGCCGGTCGAACGGGCGTGGATCTTGTCGTCCACGAGGTGGTGAAGCTTCAGAATGTACTTCACACCCACCGTCACTTTACGGCTGAACTGTTCGCCCGTGCGGCCATCGAAGAGGACCGACTGACCCGACGTGTCGAAACCGGCACGTGCGAGCGCATCGTTCACATCCGCTTCCTTCGCACCGTCGAAGACCGGCGTTGCGATCGGAACACCGCGCGTCACGTTCGAGGCCGCTTCCACCAGCATGTCTTCGTCGAGGCCTTTGATGCCTTCTTCGTAGACGTCATCGCCATAGGCATGGCGCATGGCTTCGCGAACCGGGGTCAGGTCGCCGGTGCGGCGGTAGTCACCGAGCGCGTCGTCGATGCGGATGCCGAGGCCACGAGCCGCCCAACCCATGTGGGTTTCGAGGATCTGACCGACGTTCATACGCGACGGCACGCCGAGCGGGTTAAGGCAGATGTCGACCGGGGTACCATCTGCGAGGAACGGCATGTCCTCGCGCGGAACCACTTTCGAAACCACACCCTTGTTCCCGTGACGACCGGCCATCTTGTCGCCCGGCTGCAGCTTGCGCTTCACAGCCACGAAAACCTTGACCATCTTCATCACGCCCGGAGGCAGGTCGTCGCCACGACGGACTTTCTCGACCTTGTCTTCGAAACGGTTGTCGAGGGCACGCTTCTGAGCTTCATACTGCTCGTTCAGCGCTTCAACGACCTTGGCATCGTCCTCTTCCGCGAGGGCAAGCTGCCACCACTGGCCACGCGAGAGCGACGACAGCAATTCTTCGTCGATGGTGGTGTTCGGCTTCACGCCTTTCGGACCCTTCACCGCGGTCTTGCCGAGGATCATGGACTTCAGACGCGCGTAGATGTTGCGCTCAAGGATAGCGAGTTCGTCGTCACGGTCACGTGCCAGACGTTCGACTTCTTCACGCTCGATCTGCAGCGCGCGCTCGTCTTTATCAACGCCATGGCGGTTGAACACGCGGACTTCCACAACGGTGCCGTAATCGCCCGGCTTCACGCGAAGCGAGGTGTCACGAACGTCAGAGGCTTTTTCACCGAAGATGGCGCGGAGGAGCTTTTCTTCCGGCGTCATCGGGCTTTCGCCCTTCGGCGTGATCTTACCGACGAGAATGTCACCCGGCTGCACTTCAGCGCCGATGTAGACGATACCCGCTTCGTCGAGGTTGCGGAGCGCTTCCTCGCCGACGTTCGGGATATCGCGGGTGATCTCTTCCGGGCCGAGCTTGGTGTCACGGGCTGCGACTTCGAATTCCTCGATGTGGATCGAGGTGAACACGTCGTCCGACGCGATGCGCTCGGAGATCAGGATGGAGTCTTCGTAGTTGTAACCGTTCCACGGCATGAACGCGACGAGCACGTTCTTACCGAGCGCCAGTTCACCCATATCGGTCGACGGGCCATCGGCGATCACTTCACCTTTGGAAACGCGGTCGCCCACTTTCACCAGCGGACGCTGGTTGATGCAGGTGTTCTGGTTCGAACGCTGGAACTTGCGAAGGCGGTAGATGTCCACGCCTGCGTCACCGAGTTCGAGATCTTCGGTTGCCCGGATCACGATACGCTGCGCATCGACCTGGTCGATGATACCGCCGCGCTTGGCCATGATCGCCGCACCGGAGTCGACAGCCACTTTGCCTTCCATACCGGTGCCGACGAGCGGTGCCTCGGCGCGGAGAAGCGGAACGGCCTGACGTTGCATGTTCGAGCCCATGAGAGCGCGGTTAGCGTCGTCGTTTTCGAGGAACGGAATGAGCGATGCTGCAACCGAAACCAGCTGCTTCGGCGACACGTCGATGAGGTCCACCTGCTCGCGCGGTGCGAGGGTGTAGTCACCAGCCTGACGGGTGGTCACAAGCTCGTTCACGAAGCTGCCGCTCTCGTCGAGCGTTGCGTTCGCCTGCGCCACGGTGTGGCGCATTTCTTCGGTAGCGGACATGTAATGCACTTCGTCCGTCACCTGACCGTCTTTCACAACACGGTACGGGGTTTCGATGAAGCCATACTTGTTCACACGCGCGAAGGTGGCGAGCGAGTTGATCAGACCGATGTTCGGACCTTCCGGCGTTTCAATCGGGCACATACGACCATAGTGGGTCGGGTGAACGTCGCGGACTTCGAAGCCTGCACGCTCGCGGGTCAAGCCGCCCGGGCCAAGTGCCGAAAGGCGGCGCTTGTGGGTGACTTCCGAAAGCGGGTTGGTCTGGTCCATGAACTGCGAGAGCTGCGAAGAGCCGAAGAATTCACGCACAGCCGCAGCAGCGGGCTTCGCGTTGATCAGGTCTTGCGGCATCACGGTGTCGATCTCGACCGAGGACATACGTTCCTTGATCGCGCGCTCCATGCGCAGGAGGCCAACACGGTACTGGTTTTCCATCAGCTCGCCAACGGAGCGAACGCGACGGTTGCCGAGGTGGTCGATGTCGTCGATCTCGCCTTTGCCATCGCGGAGTTCCACGAGAGCCTTGACGCAGGAAACGATATCGTCGCGGTCGAGCGTGCGCTGGGTGTCCGGCTTGTCGAGGTCGAGACGCATGTTCATCTTCACGCGGCCAACGGCCGAGAGATCATAACGCTCGCTATCGAAGAACAGCGTGTCGAAGAGAGCCGAAGCGGCTTCAACGGTCGGCGGTTCGCCCGGACGCATCACGCGGTAGATGTCGAGAAGCGCGCCGTCACGGTTCATGTTCTTGTCGGCGGCCATCGTGTTGCGGATGTAGGCGCCCACGTTGACGTTATCGATGTCGAGAACCGGAATGGTGTTGACGCCTGCATCGAGCAGGGTCTTCAGCGTGCCGCCGGAAACAGCGCCGTCACGGTCATGGCCGAGTGTGATCTCGTCACCGGCTTCGACATAGATTGCGCCATTCTCTTCATTGATGATGTCCTTGGCGACGAATTTGCCGAGGATCTGCTCGTAGGGCACCAGCAACTGCGTGACCTTGCCGTCATCC